>NZ_JBAWTG010000024.1:0-74708 GCF_037106235.1 Methylobacterium nigriterrae
CCTCAAGTTATGATCCGATTAACCTCACCATCTGGTAAGATCATCTTGTGTTAAGTGTGTCTGTTGAGGTGTCGCCTCGTTAACTGAACGAGTGGTTACACGACAGCGCCACGTCCCAGCTCAGCCAATCGAGGCCCGCAAAGCCAGATGCGGCACCAAGCGGGACACGGTCGAGCGCCGCCAAACGCATCCAGCCGCGAGACTGCCGCGCCGGCAGACGTGCAGGGCGCACGAGGCGTCGTGGCGGCCGTCGGGATCGGGCAACGATTCGATGCGGCGAAACTTTCGTCAGCGCGGGCTCGTATGGCCGCGTTCGAGGACCACCGGAGCACTTGGCATGAGCTTCATCGTTCGTGCGATCCGCGCAGAGCTCACGGTCATGAATGGGTGCACGTGCGCGAGCGCGGCCCTGCGCCTTGTCGCGGAGCGCCGCGCGACAGGATTTCAGGAGGTGCAGGTGCGCGCGCCGGATGGGCGGCCGCTCGACGAGGCCCTGCTAAGGGCGATGGTCGGTTTCTCGGAACCTCCTCTCGCCGAGGCTGCCGTCCGCGGGAGCGGGGGGCGTCTGGTGCTCAGAGTGTAATACCAATTCTCATTGATCAGCACTCGTGAGCCCAGTCGCGCCGCCCGGTCGGATCAGATCAGATGGCTCTCACGCGAGGTGCCAGCCGAGTTCGATCTCGCTCACGTGGTACATCCGAGCCTCGGTGCTCTCACCAATGGCAATCGCGACGGCCGCACGTGAGGCGCCGTGCTCGAATTGGTTTGTCCAATATGTCAGACTCGCGGCTTCCATATGCCGCCCTAAGGCATTCCCGTAGATCATGTCCACGTACTGCGCGTTGGCCAGGCTTCCCGTCTTCGCCTGTACTTCGGGCGCGGTCAGAAAGGCTTGGGCCACCGCGTCGAGGGACGCCCCCTGTTTCACCTGGTTGGTCCATGTGCTGAGGCCAACCGCGTCGGGTGCGCGATCCAAGACGGCGTAGTAGAGGCGTGCCACGTTCGCGGTGTTCGCGTCGGGCACGAAGACGCCCGCGTTGAGCGCACTCTGAACATTGACCACATGCTCGGGCGAGAAGGCGAAGCCGAGCGCCACAGCGGCCCGAGAGGCACCTTGAACGAGTTGACCGGTCCAGTAGCTCAGGCCAGCCACATCCGAGTGCCGATGCAGGGTCGCGCCGTAGAGTTGCTCGACGAAAGCGGTGCTGTCGAGAGCGCCCGCGCGCGCTTGGCCTTCCGGGGAGGCGAGAAGCGCCTGAGCCAGATCGCGGGTCGAGCTGCCGGTCTGGAGGCTCGCTGTCCAGCCCTCTAGGCCGAGAGGATCCGGCGCGCGCCCGAGCAGTGCATCGTAGAGCGTATAGACCTGACCGCCAGGGCTCGTGGTGTCGTGGACAACCGTGCCGAATGTGGCTGCGCTGCGGACGACCGCCGGCACGCCAAGATCCTGCAGCATCGCGACGTCGAGTCGTGAGATCGCACGGGTCTGCCCTGTCAGCAGACCTGTCCCTCCGAGAAGATCTTGGGCTGCGGCGTCCGCACTGGAGTTGCCGACGTGGTAATATTGCTCGCCGTTCTTCACCGTCGTGACAGGAACGGGGCCGCCGTAGACAGCCTGGGCATGCGCGCCGGTGAAGACAGCGCTTCCGTCTGGGCGCACGGTGACGAGTTGATCCCACGTCGATTCCGTGGTGGCTGCAAGTGCGCCGGTGGTCGAGTCGCGGCTCCCGACGATCCCGAAGCCATGCGCGATTTCGTGGGTGAGCACCGTGATCGCGTCGTAGCGGCCCGCCGGGACTGTCGAGGGCTGGGAGGGGTCAGGATTGAGATAGAAGCTGCTCGTCAGCAGGGTGCTGTTGACATCGATGGTGATGTCGGGCGCGCTCCCGTTCGGATCGATGCCGCTGATGAGTTCGGCAACGGCGCCGCTCTGGACGATCGTGCGCGCCCCATCGGTGCCAGCGAACGCCATGGTCCCGGGCCCGCTTTGCGCGAGGATTCCTGCGCCGAGTGACACAACGTTGACTGCGACTTCGACGGAACCTTCGCCGTCGATGTACTGAGACCAGGTATTGAGCGCAGCCTGAACATTGCTTAGCAGCAGCACATCCTGCGAGCGCTGCTGTGGGTCGTTCAGCGTGACCGTGTAGGTGAAAGACATGCTTCGCGCTCGCGCCGGGAGACGCGTCTGACGTCTCTCGAATCGGCAAGCCTGTCAATTCGAATGTCCGGCGACATACAATGCCGGCGTTCGCCCATTCGGCCTCGGATTGGTTCATGATGAAGGTGGTGCGGGTAGGGCGACGAGTTCGATTTGCGCGGGCTGCCTCGAAGCACAACCCGGTCGGCAGGCGCAGAGCTGCCACAAGCCCCTCAGCGAGCGCGTGGATGAGGATTAGGCCCCCGCAATCCATCGGCGGACCTGCGCGAGGCAGTGACGCCGGCTCCGCCCAGCCGCCCTTGCGGCAGGCGAGCAGAATGGCGGCAGCAACATGAGGATCGTTCGTCGAAAGGGGAGCAAACCTGCCCGGTCGCTCGCAATCACAGGGAATTGCTTTTGGCCGAAGGGCGGTGTCAGTTAGATAGCTCGGCTGCAGTCATCCCGGGGGCGACCCGATCCGCGTGTTAAGGCCAAGGCCCATCCCGAGCCTCGTGTTCGTCCTGCTGGCGCTTCTCGCTGCTCTGGACGGCTACGTCGGTCTCCAATTCCCGAGCATCAGCTCCCAGGCTGCTTACGAGCGGGGCTCGGGGGAGGGGCCTTGGTTTGCGGTGCTCAACGTTGCGTTGAGCGACGATGACGAGGATCGGCTAGATCTCGGCTTCGGCCCGCAGGATGCAAGTCCAACCATCTTACCCGCCGAGGCGCCAAGGCTTGATCTTGGACCGGATGTCTTACACAGAGTTGGCAGCGCCGATGCGTGTCGGTGTGTAGGCCACGGCATCGTCTCTGCCGGTCCGCGTGGGCCGCCTGAGGACCTCAGACTGACCTCTCGCACATCCTGACGCCCCTCAGGCGCTGCGTGGCCAGGGCTGCCATTCGCGGCGCGGTTTGGAGCAGACACATGCAGAAGCTCTCTGACGATGCGCATAGCGTTGCGCTCATCTCCCTCACCAATATGGTTCGGCTGCTCAGCGCCGAGCTGGTCGCTGGAACGCATCGCGATGACGTTCGCCGGCTTGAACAGGCGATCCGCGCGAAAGTCGGCCGCATCGACACGACTGCCTTCACGCCCGAAGCGGCGGACAAGGGGCTTGCTGAAGCCCGTATGCTGATCGAGCAGGTGCTCACTCAGGTGCGCGCGCAAGCCGCTGCGGCGAGACGAAAGGTTGCCATCCGCTCGCCCGAGCGGCCCTTGGCGACAACGCTTCACTGAAGCTCGCAAGTCGGTCAAAGTCCCTCATTGGCCGTCTCCTGACGGCGGCCTCCATGGGCCGCCGCTTTTCCTGGGTGACACACCGATCTTGGGCTGTCGCCTCGCCAGGCTCATCGCGCCGTTTCAAGCCGGGCGAGGCATGCAGGGAGCCTTTCCCACTTACGAAGCGGCGAAGACGAGGGATGCGAGCAGGCCAACGGTCAGCGTGTGGCTCACCCACAAGGGAACCGCAGCACAGGCGGGCGAGGCGGCACCTCCAGAGGGGCGCAACGCCCCGCCGTCGGGGCTGCCGGAAGTCTTGGTCTTGAGCGGGGCGCATGGAAGAGTCACGCGGTTTGCTAAACCTGATCAGCGCTTGGCCGGCGCATTAAGGAGCCGTTTGCCGAGGTGCTCCAGACTGCGCAGTATGGAAAGCCTGCTGCTGTTCGACGAGGGTGATGGTGTGTTTGATTTCGGCGCCAGCGCGCCGTTGCAACCGGCTGTTCGGTTCCCGGCGGCAGGTGCTGCGGCTCTCACTCTCGATCCTCTCACGACCGGTGAGTTCCAGCGGGCTGCGCTGTGGTGGGCACAGGGCGGGCAGGATGACGCTGCGTTCGAAGCTCCGGAGCTCGGCGCTGGCCCGCTGCCGGGCGGTTGATAGCCCGAGATTGAACCTGGGCGGTCTGACCGAGGTATGGTGAGGATCACGATCAGTGGCTTTAATGAGGTGGCTGGTCCCCGCAGGCAATTCCGATGCCCTTCACCATCATCGCGGACGTGCGAGGCGTCCAGATCATCAACCTGAAGAACACTGCGCGCGATACGCTCTCGCTCGCTTGGGCGCGGCGTAAAGAGGGGGCGGAGCGCGTCCAGGTCTATGACGCGAGCTCTGCCTTCGTGAGCGCGACGGCACTGACCCATGCCGTGCGTCTGGAAATCGGAGAGGCCGGTCAGAAGGCCGTCGAGGAGGCTCTCGGAGACCTGTCCTGGCTCGACGAAGCCTTGGCGGGCGATGAGGAACTCGCCAACCTGCCTCGTGCGGATGGGATCTTCCCGAACCCGCAATAGGCGGGGGTTCGTCCGGGGACTCAGGTCAGACCGATCCGCGCGGGGCCTGCGCGGACGAGCGCATCACAGGCTGCAAACCGTGCACCCTCGGTCGGCGGCTGATTCGCCTGTGTAAAGCGGGGTCGACTACGCACCGGAGGAAAGGTTAAAAGTGCGCTAACGGAAGCTCGACGGTAAGCTTGGCCGCTTCCTCGTAAGCCAAGGAGTCGCTCGCATGTTCAAGATCGCCGCCGAGATCCATGGCGTTGACAGCTCGGTGCAGCGGGATTCCGCGCGCGAGGCGCTGTTCCTGGCTTGGTCCCTCCGGAAGGAGGGCGCCGCGCGCATCTCCGTCTCGGCAGAGGATGGCTCGATCGTGAGCGCTGCTGCTCTGGCCGAGGCCTTCCAGCATGACGTCGGTCGGTTGGAGCGGCGGGCGATCAAACAGGCCTTGCGGGAGCTCGATTCATGCGACCGGCCGGAACTGACCGCGCCGAGTGGCCGCGCTTTTCGGCTGTCGTGAGAACAACTCGCGCAATCGCGGCTCCCCCGTTTATACCACGCGTCCAAGGCCGTTGAGGCCCGTCTGAACGGGGTGGCGGCGTACAGTCTCGCAAGACTCGGGAGTTGCGAAAATGCCATAGCTGTCGCGCGAGAGAGGCGCGATAACGAGGCGATCTGTGGGCTCCAGGATCGGCGATGGCTATCTACTTTGCCAGCTTTGACATGAAGGCGATGGCTCATGATTACAGCGGTCTGCTGAGGCACCTGAGTCAGATCGGTGCGCATCGGGCGCAATCGTCGGCGTGGTTGATCGACAGCGACCGCGAGGTGAAGGTTCTGAGCGATTGCCTTCTGGGGTTCCTCGACCGCGGCGACAGCTTGTTTCTGCTCGAGGTGCAGTCCACCACGCCTTGGGCGGCAACACGGTTAGCGCCTGGAACGGGTGAGTGGCTGAAGCAGCGGCGGCCTTAAGTGTGAAGGTGCCATTCTGATCACCTGCTCGCTTTTGGTGCCTGTCGTGTGTGCACTCACGTCCGCCAGGGCTCCGCTCCTGTCACTGGCCTCAAGGCAGGCGTGTCTTTCGACCTGAGCGCGGTGGTCGCCCAGTTCGAGCGCCGCGGCCACAATTCCGCAGAACGCGTGCTGCGCGGCCGCGTGGCAGACCTACTCGCGAAAGCCAATCGCCTTTCCAACAGGCTGGATGAGCTTCTGCCCGATCTCAATACCGCAGCCCGCGTTCCGCATGGACGGTCATGATCCACAGATCACCGAGGCGGGCAAGTAATCAGCCCGTTGCCAGCTCCGCCACGAGGCCGCCCGCGCGCAGATGGTCCGGCAGATCCGAGAAGTCGTAGTAGCCTGCCTCGTGCGCCATGGCGTCGAGCGCCGCGATCTCATTGAACGCCGCGCCCACCCACAAAATGTGCCCCGTCGCGCATTGCCGGACCTGAAACCGCCTCATCAAAATCTCCCGCGCCGCTCGAGCCGCTGAGGCGAGTATCGATCGGATCGTGCGTTCCGCGCTGTGAGGCGGGTCACTCCAACTGTTTGGAGCCTGACATGGCCGCGGCCCTCGGCCGGAAGCCGCGATGTGGGCCAACCTGCCGGGCTGAACGCCGCGGCCTTGATCCTTCACTCGTTTACCAAGCGGCAGCGACAATCACGCCTAGCCATTCGACGGCAAGAGCAACGGCCAGGAAAACCGCTGATAGCTGCAGCCGATCCGACCAGCGTTCGAGATCCACATCATGATCGATCGTTGAATTGGCTTGCGACATCGCAGCCCCCTTTTTTTGATTCGTTACTGCCAAGCATCGGCAATCACGCCTCCGCCGCACAATCGCGCAAAGGAGGTAGGGCACTGATTCCTTCCTTGCCCTGTGAGGATGCCGGTGTTCGCCTCTGCAAACACCTGAAAACTCACGCGCTCGCCGGACAGACCGCGCCGCTGGCGGTCGACGAAGACTGAAACCCGCGCCGGCCGGGCCAGCCGCGCACCACCTGACATCGAGAGGTCCTGATGACCAGGACCACCACGGCCGCCCAGCTGCAGACGATCGCGGGCGGCCGCGCGCCGCTGGCCGCCAAGATCGCGAATCGTTCAACCCGCACGCCGCAGCGTTTGGGCCCGTTACGCCGCCGAGGATGGCCCACTTCTTCGCGCAGCTCGCACATGAGAGTGGCGGCCTCCGATACGTGCGCGAGATCTGGGGGCCGACTGCGGCGCAGAAGCGCTATGACGGGCGGACCGATCTCTGCAACATCCCAGCTGCCGAAATGCGCGAGGAGAGGTTGGCGTGACGGGGCAGGAGGCGGTGATCGGTCAGGTGAAGCGGACGCCCGCGTTGAGCCCTTGGCGCCACACCAATCTGCACGGTCGCATGGGCCCGCCGGTGCCGATCAGTAGGTCGAATGTTTCCGGTGTCTTCGTATTAGGGCGCACAATCAGCATCGCACCGGTCGTCGTCACGTCGCGCACGACGCACTCTGCGAGCTCTAGCTCGGGACCATAGGCTAGACGGCCATACAGCGCGGCTGCTTGCCGTTTGATTGACCGACGCTCAACCATTGGTGGCCTGACTTCCTGCAATTCGACAGGGATGAGGTGCTAAGCAAGAGCCGAGGCTCAGCACAAGGCAGTCGCAACCCGTTCGAAGCGAACGCCCAGTTCGTCGAGCGAACGCCAAACGACACGGCAGGCTTGGCGGTCGTCGCTCGGGTCGATCGTGAGTTCAAAGTGGTCCGGCACCCCAATAACGCTCGGCACCCTCAGCAGCGCGCCAGCGTGCGTGACATTCCGAACCTTGCAGGGAAAGGCGGATGACCGATCAATCTCGATCTGGGCGGCCTTTAGAACGTGGCGCCGTGGCAGTGAGCGGCGTTCGGTCATCATGCCCTCCCGTTTATTGCTACCTAGATGGTATTCGGGAGCTGCAGATAGTAAAGTTCGATCCGATGATAAGCCTAATAATTCTGGTAAACGTCCGCGCTTATTAGCGCATCTGCTAGTTTTTGCGGCCACTCGTGCCAGACGCGAGAAGCGCCAGTTTGCCGATAGCCTTATGCAACTCGTTCATGGCGTGCGGGCTTCCGCGCAGATGAGCGACCACGATGCGCTTATTCGCTACAGTTCCATTTGGGCCCAGATCGGGCACCATCGCGGACAGCATCACCTGCCCGACCCCGTTCGCGACGCCGATGGTCTCAACTTCATCGAAGTAGATGACGGGAGCGGCAAAAGAGCCTTCGACTGCGGGGCGCGTAACGCTCTCTACCTCTCGACTTTTTTGCCTGTCGTCTGGAGTGCTCACGCTCGGGACCCTGTGCTGATCCGGTCTGCGCAGGACATAGCACCTGCCCACAGATCACGCACGCGCGGAGTTCTGTGTATCAACGCCGATGCGCTCGACAGCGGAGTTGCAGCATGACGTTAGTTCTGCGCGTCGCGCTCCGCGTCCTTTGCGACCTCATCGGAGAGCAGCATATCGCTGGCGATCATGACGAACGCTGTCACCGCAATTCCGAGACAAATCACATCGAAAGCGGCTTTGAACATCAGACACATCGCATTGCCACCGCAGCTGTCGGCGCACGTTAAGGGCCGCCCTCTTTCGTAAAGTGAGGCCCCATGGCGAGCGGCATGTGAACTCAGGACGCCCGCCGCCACCGCTACCAGCGGCCGTCGTAGTGCCACCCGGCGAGCCCGAGCCGCACAAGCGCGCAACAAGCCTGCGTGGTCAGTTCCCTCCGATTTCGGGTCGACAGGCCCGCGCGCACCGCGAGCTCGCCCGGCGGTAGGAACTCGTCGGTCAGGGCGGCGAAGGTCGTGTCCCGGTGTGTGGTGTAGCCACTCCCTTTAGCCTTGAGGTGCAGCCGATCGCCGGTAAACAGGGGTATGGGCCTGGACTTTCCGCAGGCATGTGCGGACGCTCGAGCGCTCCGACCGCCAGCATCCCTCGGAGGCGCAGGCCGCAGAGGCGCTTTGGCGGTCATTGAGCGGCAGCTGAAGGGCATGACCGCTTCTGACGGGTTGGCGGCCTACCTGTATGGGGGCGGTGAATCCGGCTTTGCCGGAGCATCCTCGGCACGGGAGAGACCACCCGGCTCGCCAGACCCGAGGCGATTGAGATGGGCGAAGACGTGCTCAAAGGCTTGGATAGCCGCCTTCTCGAACGTTCCGTCGTTCGTGCCTGCCGCCGCCCTGAGCTTGTCTAGCAAGTCGCGATGCGTCTCGATGTCGGTCGCCATGCGTCCACTCCGGATAGCCGCATCGTGCGTGGCCTGAGCGTCAATCCGAGACAGAGACGGTGGGTTCCTACATCGCCAAGCGTACCCTCCGTGGACGGACAGGGGACAAGTTCCCGTCCCAAGCTCCCAAACCGGATCGCGCTCGATTCGCATCAACCTCCCGATAACCGTCAGGCGTTCCGATCAAAGGATCACGGCAAGGAGGTCTCGCTTGAGCATAACGATTCTGGATCCTGTCAGCGGGCAGATCATCACAATCCCGAAGCCAAAACCTCGACCTCACGCCATCCGGCGTTGGCACCTCCGACCGGACGTCTCCGCACAGTTCCGGGAACGCTGAAGCGTGACCTAGGGTTGTTCGAGCATGAGAACGAGCTTGGCCATTGTTGGTATCTCTGCGGTGGCGGCAGCCCTGCTGACGGTTGGCCTGCGTTCCACGCCCTCTGACGGCCCGGGGACGGCCAAGGCGGCTGCGCCCATCTCCGGCAGCGGGGCACTCGAAAGCGAGGTATCTCCGGCGTCTGTGCAGGCATGGAGAGATCCGTCCACATCTGTCCAGCGAGTGGACGAGGTCCGCGTCATCCCGGCCTCACTGGAGGTCACGACCCCTGAGCCGATTGTAGCGAGCACGCCATCCCCGCCACCGGAGCCAACCGCAGCCATTCCACCGGTTGCTTCACCTTCTTCGTTGGCGGGAGCTCGCCAACGTTCAGATCGAACCAGCCGCACGGAGAAACCTGGGCGAAGGAGCGTCCCCCATGCAGCGCGACATGCGGAAGCGCAGAAGCCGAGTGTCGCGGCCCCAGGCAAGACGGCAACGGTATCGGCGAAGTCTGCGCCTGCTAAGTCACAGCCTCAATCGACAGCTTCCGATGGAGGGCCGCTCGGTGACATCCTGCGTGGCCTGGGATTAGCTGACGGTCCTGTTCAGCAACGCTGACGCGCTCCTCTTATCCCAGAAGGCACAGATCAGCCATAGAGTGTCCGTGCTCTCGCGGAATTCTCCAAGAAGGCGCGTCTCTCAGCGTCATTCGCGGCACGAGCCAGAAAGCTGTCTTTCGCCGTGAGGCAAGCCGCCGTGCTCACCGCGATCCTGCTGTCGCGGCCGGAGAAGCGATGAAGCCTATCACCGCCACCGCGATCATCGGCTTGACTGCTCTACTGACAGGCTTGGTCCTGTTGGACAGGTTCGACGATCATCCATGGTGGTTTGCGGCACTCACAACGGCGATCATCGCGGGCTATGTGCGGTACCAGGGCCCTGAATGAGCCATAGCCTTAGGCGCACCGGATCCCGCGATCATGCCCGTGCGCGCCTGTGGATAGAAAAAATGGTGAATGCCTGTCGAGGGTTGCCGATCGGACTGGGTCGTTGACTTGCACGAGCGCAAGGGCGGACACGGTGCCACGCTGAGTGTTGGCGACTGCCGGCAGCAGCGTGAGGACACTTCGCGCCGTAGGTCGTCCGACCCTTCACCATCCACGTGGTGAACTGCGGATCCCGGATTTCCGGTGGGCATCAGGCCGTAGCATGCAGCCGACGCGAATCGTTGCGGGAAGAGCTGGCAGTCATGGAGGTGATCGTAGAACTCGCCATGGTCGGCGGGCTGCTCGCCATGATGGCCTACGTTCTGCTGACGCTCATCGCGGCATGATCGTCAGCAGCGGGTCGAGCGGTTGATGCCCTCGTTGCGTAGGAAGGGAAGCTGATCGTCTGGGCGACGGCTGAGCGCCGCCCTCGGGGCGCGTCTCGCCCAACGAGCCGCCGCATCGAAGCCGACGGATGTCACCCTCAGAGCTCAAGCTGAAGGTCCGGATCGACAGTACGCCTCACGGCTTGGAACGCCTCGGCGAACTCATCCTCCACCGCAATGTTAGCCAGCGCGTACTCAATGAGCTGGGTATCGGATGTCAGACCCGCCCGTGCCCTCGCTTGCTCGATGAGACGCTTGCTGACGCGGCCCGCGATGCGGCCGTTCTTGTCGCCGAATAGGCCAGATTCACTGGCGCGTGCGATTACGGCGGCAACTCGGTCTGAAGCCTCGCTCTGCCGCCATGGCTGACGCGGTTGCGACGTGGCGCCATGACCCTTGCGCGCCGTCTCACGCTGGGCGTCTGTGGGAGAGGGCATCACCACATCTCCGTCTGTTCAACAAAATCTTTGATCTGACAACATGCGGTGAGGCGCCGAAGATGCAAGCGAGCTCCCTCCACGATTGGCGTGATCGGCGCGCTTCCCGCGAGATCGGCCGGCGGAGTTGCTTCCTGTGAAGTGCGGGCGGTGTTTCGCCCTGGAGGACCTCGATGCCCGGCGGGAGTCCGGGCCCATAATGCCGATTAAGACATGCGCAAGCGATCTCAGGGGCCGCATCCGTCGGAGCTGACCTGTGTCTCGCAGTCCTGCCCTGCTGACCTGCCCCGGTATGCCCTCCTAGCATCCCGCCGGCCGACGCCTGCCCAAGAAAGCCGGGCATCGAACGCAGCATAGGCAATCACGGGCCGACTTAGGGATGAGGGGAGGGGCACTGACCGCAGCATCGTGTGGATGGGTGAACGTGCCCGGCCGGCGCCTGCCACCCTGCGCATCATCAAACAGGGCGCACAGGGATGCTGCGCCTCAGTGCGGAGGCCAGCAAGCGTTTGCGGCGGACCGACTGAAAACGAAAAAGCCGGCCGATGATCGGGCGAGCAAGGCTCCCACTCCCGATCATCGACCAGCTCTCAAGTGCCAGGAGGGGCTGGCACGATCAGGTGGACATAGGCCTGCGGGCGAACGCCGTCCGTGCGCTGGCTCACATCGCTGCAGAAGGCGAGGGCGGCGGCACCGGGCCAACCGCCCTCAGTGACTGGAGGGTGTACCGGCAACGGGCGTTCACCGGCAGGCTAAGCTTAGCTCTAGGCAGAGTGTTCGCAACGGCAGCCTGCGTACGCGCCGTGGATGAGCATGGAGGGAAAGGCGAGGACGGCGGCACGAAGCCGACCGTCGTCGCAAGTCGCAAGAAGCAGATCTCACCCGCGGTGGAGGCCCTTGGGAGAACCGATCCACCGTTCAGTCAGCCTGCGTGCTGCCACCGGCTCAAATGAGGCGAGCGGGCGATTGTACGATCCGTGGCGTGGAGCAGGGGCCACCGACCGCAACAGGCTCCATGGCTGGCAACCACGTCTGCGGCCGGCGCCTGCCACCCTGCGTGTGCCTCAGGGCGCGCAGCGATGCTGCGCCTCAGGGCAGGAGCCAGCAAGCGTTGGGAGAGGACAGACAAGGGGGTCGCCGACTGCAGCCAGGCCCAAGGGCCCCTGCACTCCGCGGCCGGCGACTGCCCCCTGGTCCGCTTCGCAGGGAACAGGATTATGCTGCGCGCCGGGATGTGTGCCGGCAAGTATCCGGAGCGGACGGACAAGGCGAGGGCGGCGGCACCGAGCCGACCGCCCTCCAGTCAATCGAGACAAACCGCAGTGAACCCACAAGGGGAGCGATCCACCGCACGAGCAGCCTGGACGGCTCCACCGGCTCAAATGAGGCGAGCGGGCGAGTGTACGGTTCCTGTTAAGAGCGCATGGGTCACCGGCCGCGGCACGTATGGGGGCATGAACGCGTGCGGCCGGTGCCTGCCGCCCCGCTCGTGTCAGGACGCGCCTCTCTGCGCAGCTACCTTGGCGGTCGTGACACGGACCAAGGAGGCCGAGATGGAGACACCCGATGATCTTACCCAGGCTCGCATTCAGGCGTTGGAGTACCTGCTACAGCTCACGCTGCTGCGGCTGTTCCAAGCCAACGCGCTTGATCGCGACGCGCTGATGCTGGAGGCCCAACGGACGGCGGAAGGGATGCAAATGACTGCGGCGGAACGGCCGGTGGGTGAAGCGCTGGCTCGGTTCTTGGCGGAATTCTGAGCCGGAGCGCTGATTGGCTGACGAAGCCCTCGTGGCCCGTGCTGTGGAGCGCTGTCGTTCGCGCATTGGGCGTTATGGAGCTGCCGGGCTCGCGGCCGTTCATGGATGGCCGGTTACGTCCGATGCATCAGCATCTTGGTCCGCCGATCATCAACTCGGCAAAGGGAACGCCGCGGGGCGCTTCACTCAGATCGACGTCATGGCTGACGAGCCCGCATCGCGTGATGACGAAGCCGACCTCCCGGACTGCCTCGTAGAGATCCGCGCAGGAGATCCGGTTCAGGCTCCGGTACTCCTTCATCATGTAGTCGCCCAGGAAATGGCGATCGGCCTGCGGGTTCGCTGCCAGGTAAGCCTCGATCTGCTCCTTAACCCAGGTCTGGCTGCGGGTGTGCTGGAAGAACGGCTCCTTGATCCATTCGTCCAGGTGGCTCCCCTGGCGCGAGCCGAACCATGGGTAGACCTGGATGAAGACCCGGCCTGCCGGCGTCACCACCCGGTGCATCTCCTTGAGCACGGCGTGGATGTCGTGGATGTGCTCGAAGGCCGACCAGGAGAACACGAAGTCGAACGAGGCGTCCGCGAAGGGGAAGTGTCGGCCGTCGTAGAGGCGGAAGTCGAGGAGCTCGGCGTAGTTGTCTGGCAGGCGCTTGTAGCCGGTCTTGCGCACACGCTGGGCCAGCGTGTGGAAGCCGTTCTTGTAGGGGAGAGGATTAACGTCGAGCCCGGTCAGCTTTCTGGGCCCGTGCCGCAGGTAGCCCATGTCGGCCAGCATGTCACCGCAACCGACGTCGAGGATGCGCGCACCCTTGATGGCGTCGGCACCGCAGAACTGGATCGTCTCCCCAGGGATCTGGAACAGGTGGGCCCTGCTCCACTCGTCCATAGGTTGCGGCTTCCGGCCGATGCCTAGCTTGGATGCAAGCGCATTGAGGAGCACGCGCAAACCTCGGCGTTATTCCGCGGTTGCGTACACGCCATACCGTGTCAGTGGCAAGATGGCAGCCGGTGATTCAACAGCCCGGTCCATAGCCAACCTGTCAGGTCACGAGCGGGAAGCGCCGATTATGCAGTTCCCGCTGCATCATCTCGCAGCCTTCTCATTGATCTTTCGCTGCTTCCAGATCAGCCACACGCGCGCTCAATGTAACGAGCGCAAGGGCGCCGGTGTGGGCCGCTGAGGCACGATCCTCCTCGCGGCGAAGTCGCCCGCACCACCCCGCCTCTGCTGAGCAGCGACCAAACGCGCGTTGTCCCACGTCAGCTCGGCTGAATGCTGCAACCTGCTCACGGCCACCGGATACAACGCAACACGAAGAAAGCCTAATTAGCCTCGCATCAGCCGCGTTAACTCTTTGTTAACCATCAAAAGACACAACCCCAAAAGACAAGCGGCGACGGTTACGGAATACGCACGCAAGTGCCCATGACGAGCTCACAACAATCGGTCCCACGGTCCGGCTGGCTGTCGGCCCGCGAGCAGATTCTTGCTGGTCTCCACGAGGGCCACGGGTGATCAAATTGCTGCCAGGTCACTGACCCGGCACTGGGCAATCGTCTCAACACTAGAGGCATCTTAGGAGGTTCGGTGACCCAACTCGGCTTTTACACCAGCAACGACCCGGCAGCTCTCACCGCAGCCCAGAAATGGCTCGGCCGGCCGGTCGACAATGTCCTAAACTATCTCAACAATGATAGTTGGGCTGCTTTCGATAGCTCGGTGCCCCACGAAACGGGGCTGTGGAGGAGTGCCGCCGCCTCGACCATTTGGTCCGTTCCGCTGACGGTCTGGGGAACCTCGCTCGAGCAAGTCGCCACCGGCGCCTATAACAGCCACTTCCTCCAGGCCGCCCAGGCGCTCGCCCAGTGCAAGCCGAGCAGCGACGGCTCGATCTATGTCCGGGTCGGCTGGGAGTTCAACGGCACCTGGATGCCGTGGTCGGCTCCGGGCCACGAGGCGGCTTTCATTCAGGCCTTCCACAACCTAGTCGATACGTTCCGCTCCGTCTCCGGTCAGTTCAAGTTTGTCTGGGATGTGAACGAGGGCGGTGGCAGCATCGATCCGGCTAAAGCCTATCCAGGCGACAAGTATGTCGATGTGGTTGGCATGGATAGTTACTATAATATCGCCTGGGACTCGAAGGACCCGGCGGCCGCTTTCCAGAACAACGTCACGGAACAATACGGCCTCCAGTGGCAGCAAGATTTCGCAGCGGCGCATGGCAAGCCTACCGCCATTTCCGAGTGGGGTATCCAGACCGACAATGCCGGTCCCTACATCCAAGCCATGGCCAAATGGCTTGCGGATCACAAGGTCGTCTTCGCGAATTACTGGGACTCCAACTTCGCTGCCTACAACGGGCAGATCGACAATGGGCAGTATCCCAATGCAAGCGCGGCCTTTAAGGCAGCCTTCGCTGGAGTGACGAGCGACAGTCATGCACAACCACCTGCCTCGACGCCTACGGCTCCGCCTGCTCAAACACCCGATACCCTGGTTCTGCGTGTGTCGGGCGACAGCTGGCAGGGCAGTCCACACTTTACCGTGAGCGTGGACGGCAAGCAGGTGGGCGGCACGCTGACGACCAGCGCCGCGCACGCCGCTAATCAGACTCAGGATATCACGCTGACGGGCTCCTTCGGGCCGGGTGCGCACAACGTGGCGATCACCTTCCTGGATGACGCCTATGGCGGCTGGCCTGCGGCCGACCGCAACCTTTACGTCCATCAAATCAGCCTCGACGGAACGGTCTACGCGGGCAGCACCGCCGAGAATGCAGCCGGCTACAACAGCAACGGTGTTGCCAACCTCTACAGCAGCGGAAGCGCGACTATTCACACGCTTGCAGTCTCTGCACCGCCTGCCTCGGCGCCTACGGCCCCGCCTGCTCAACCATCCGATACGCTGGTTCTGCGTGTGTCCGGTGACAGCTGGCAGGGCAGCCCACACTTCACCGTGAGCGTGGACGGCAAGCAGGTGGGCGGCACGCTCACGACCAGCGCCTCGCACGCCGCCGGCCAGACTCAAGACATCACGCTGACCGGCTCTTTCGGGACGGGCGCGCACAAGGTGGCGATCGCCTTCCTCGACGATGCCTACGGCGGCTCACCTGCGGCGGATCGCAACCTCTACGTCCACCAAGTCAGCCTCGATGGAACCGTCTACGCCGGCAGCGCCGCGGTGAACACGGGAGGCTACAACAGCAACGGCGTCGCCAACCTCTATAGTAACGGAAGTGCGGATTGGCAGTTTCTGTAGAAGCACGGGCAGAGCCGACGTCAATTCTGCAGAGTCGGAGCGGTGCTCATGTGGTTTCGAGGATCGCGCATTTGCCGGCGGCTGCGTTAGGTGTTGGCCCGGGCGATCCCGATGCCGTGCGCACCGAGCGGCTCCCGAATGCTCGGCAGCGGCCGTTGCGCTCGACGCCCTCTTGAGGTGCGTTCTCGCTTTGCGGCCGTCGAATTTGCTGGCCTATCACGTTCAATGTGTTGATCAGACACGCGAGCATCGGATCATACGTAGCGCTGTGAACGCGAAGCTTGAGTCCTTGAGGGGGACGACATCTGACCCGGGCCTTTGCCGAGCTTGCTCAGGCGGTGCAGTTTGCCACCGGCTCGACGGTGAGCATCGGCGCACCGGCAGGGACGATTGCAGCGGAAAGGCCTGTCATGCCGCCGAGATTGAATGCTTGGCCGCGCGATCGGACTTTCCGCACCTGCAAGTCGGCGGCAGCCTGAGCTGCGCGTTCGGCGGAGCTGACGCTGAGCGGTGCGCCGCCACATCATCGCGAGCCTCATGGGGAAGTTGCTGTCGTTGCAGGATTTACACCGACCGGACCTTAGTCGAGGATTCAGGGACCCTCGCGCAACGATCATCGTCCGGTTCGATCCAGTCAGAGCGCTCTTCCCCAACGCTCAGGCTGCCCAGGGATCCACGAGCCGAATTCTCGCGTCCGCGAAGTGCCGTCGGTTTCGCGTTGCGAGAGCCGCGCGGCGGGCTAGCACGATCCCGGCGATCGCGGTGTCGCGGAAGTCAACAGGGGTGCCGGTGCGCTGGCGCTGCGCCCCCAAGATCGCGGCCTGCTCGGCTGCAGATTGATCAAAGGGCAGCACCTTGCCGACGAAGTCCTCCCGCATCATCTGGTCGAACGCGTGCTCAAGCTGCTGCCGACGGCGTCCTGTCGGGAGGCATTCAAGGCCGAACTTGACCTCGAACGCAGTAACCGAAGTCAGCCAGATGGATTCCGACGGTTGACGGTCGAGCCAAGCGAGCACGATTTGATCCGGTTCGGCTCTCATCATGGCTGAGAGGACATTCGTGTCGAGAACGATCACTCGAATGCTGCCGGTTGGGCCGGGGTGCCTCGGTGCTCGCGGATCTCCTCGTCAAAGCCGACTCCCGCGAAGCGCGCTGCGATGCGGCTGCCGAGCGGTAATGGCACCGGGTTCTCGTCGCTGACTGCGGCTTGCAGGATCGCCCGGACCTCCGCTTCCATCGTTCGACCGTGCCGTTCGGCCCGCCGGCGCAGGCCGACCTTAACGCTGTCGTCTAGGTTGCGAACGACGAGTTGGGCCATCCTTGTACTCCGGTCTATGATATCATGATATCGATGCGCGAGGGCGGTATCAAGGCGTGCGCATCACCCTCCTTGTGTCGGCCCACGCAAGGAGGTTGAGCGCGACGTCGGTCGCCGCAAGCCGGATGGAGGCGCTCGCGCCTGCGACCGGGATGGATCCTCATCCTCGGGGAGAGTTGCCTCGGTATCGGGGCGCGGGTCTTCGGTCCTCACAGTTCGTCACCCCGATGACGGGTGACCGGCTCAGGCGACCGAGACAGGCATAGCCCGGCGGTCAGCCAGAGCCTGCCGAATCCATTGCGCGGGCATGCGTCTGCGCGGTTCACTCGGGTGTCCTTCCCTGAGCGCGGCACTGTGTGTGGGCGGCGAGTTCCTCAAATTGCCGAATCGCGGACTTACGCCGCGAGAAGGCATTGTCTCAGCGCGGCGCCGCGGCCGTGCCGAGGGGCGCGTAGCAATGGAAATGGCTTCGTTCCGCCAAAACGTCGATGCTGGGCAGCTTCGGGCTCGACTTCGTGTGGTCTTCCGGAATCGTGATGACGACGTCCGACACGGATGCGTGTGCCGCCCGTCCCTGTCTGCTCCGTTTGTCGAGCGGGAGGCCGGGAGGGGGAGGGGCTTTCTTCTTCCGCTTCGCGTTGCACCACTCTCGGTACATCTTTCCGCCTGAAAGCCACCCGAGGACTAGACCTGCAAAGCTCCCGACTCCAAAAGGCGAAAGGTGATTTGAGACCGCAGGGTTAAGATGTGAGCGCTCCCCGAGAGCAAAGGTATCGCTCGCTCAGGCCTGGTGTTGCAGTGCGGCAACGCGGCTAACAAAGTATGAATGCATCGTTCAAATGGATGATGCTGCGTCCGGCGGACAAACGTAATGCTCCCCGCCCACATGGGATTTGGATGCTGTTGTAACGGAGCTTCAGAGGGTATCTCAGCCGATTGAGAGACGGCGAACTCGGTCGTGTGACAGATCTGTCGCCGGTCCGGTGCTGCAATTGCTGGCAGTTCTACTCCACAGAGCTGTTCCGTTAGGCCGCAAAAATCTCGCCAATTCGCGCGATACCTGAAGCCGGCTAATACTCGGACGCAGAAATTCTAAAGCATCCGGTTTGAACTGAGTAAGGGCCGAACAGGTGCGACCGCATTCGGGCTCAATTTCGGAAGTTTGCCGTCAATTAGGGGTTAAAAGTGGACGAGATCTCCGTCAAGTCGTCGTTTTACTACACAACGAGCGGTGCTTTTAATCGGCCCTCTCAGTATGCAACGCTTGTGACGTCGCTGCCTGGAGACGGAGTAAAGGGAGGGCTAGACTCTGCCCTGGGAGAATTCGTTCAAAATAAAGTCACCGTAAACCTGTACCCAATGCAGTCTTTTTTGCCAATGCAGGCTGTCGGAGTATTCGACCTTGGCGCTGTGCTGAGCGCGGAGCAAGGAACGGTGAGTGTTAAGGTGAGTTTTCCGGGTTGGAGCCTGGATCCGATTAACCTCATCTCGCATGCATCCGGTACGAGTTCCGTGGTCTATGACCCAGCGCCCGCAAGTAGCGCCCTGAACACTGGCGGTTTCTTCAGCGACGGAGTGCAAACCGCCTCAGAGATTGGCATTTCGCCGGCGATCTCTGGTCCAATAGGCGGTCCGATCTCCATCGTAACCAGCGCGACTGCCGGCGGGCCATTCGATCCAGCCGCCTCTCAATATACGGCCGCAATCGTCGTGGAAGGAGAACAGATTTACGCGCCAAAATCTACTATAGACTATATCAAGGACGAATTGCGAACTGCCGTCGTCCAAAATCCGGGGGCATCTGACTACGACGTTGCCGAGGCTGCCCTCAGCCATGTTATAACAATGCGAGAGTCGGATGCGCAAACTTCGTCACAAAACTTGAATTTGCGTGATGCAGAGTATTTTCTGCGCGGATATGCGGGAGGACTAGCCGATGTTCAAGGGCAGCAGATCGGCGGCGATGCAAATCTTGGGACTTTCGTGTCCGAGCTCGGTAATCGAGGCGGGCCGGCGGCCTGGATTGCCTATGCAGGACTCAAGTTCATTGCGACCGTCAAGCAAGACGTGGCGAACGTGCTATCGGGCGATGGTCTTCCGACCGGCACTTTAATTGGTACTAATGGGCTGCCTTCTTCTCCCATTGGCGGTTTCACGCAAAATGCTGTTGGCTTTGAAAAAGGACTGGCGAACTACACGGTACAAGACATTCTCAATGATGTGAATCCTCTGTCTTCCCACCTGCTGGACGCCGTATTCGGCGATCAGAGTCAGGTTAACATCGATTCGAACCAGCAACTCTTTGGCGCTCCGATAGGCCAGCCGCTGCTTCCATCTAACGCCGCCCAGCCAAGCTTCACCATCACCGGTCCGACCACGAGCACGTCGTTCTTCGATGTAAATATTTCAGAGCCTACTAAGCTTGCTTACTTCGACCCGTCTGGCTCGGACACGTACAGCTTTGCAGCGCAAGGTAATTCTTATTCGGGTCTTCTGGTGCCGAAAAGTTTGTCGAGCGGTCCTGTTATTCTCGACGCGGGAGGCCGCGAGTTTTCTATCGCGCCGGACCAGTATTTCGACCTCCACGCTGCCGGCCTGTCTGCTGTTTCAAGTTTAGCGCTTTCAGTGCAGCCAGGCGCCTCCCCACTCGTCGTCGGCTTTACATTCGACGTCCAGGGCGCAACGACGGTCGCAGAAACTCAGACAGCCGTTGATCTTTCTAGTATTATCACCTCCAGCGGCACGCGCATGCCGGCTGGGGCGTCCGTGCCGGTAGCCTCGTTGAGCGCAGTCTCTGCGACTGCACAGGTTGTGGCGGGCCAGAGTACGACAGGTTCGGCGGGTGTCGCCGGCACCGGCGTGTTGGCCGGCGAAGGCAACCCGAACGGCGGAGCGCTTGCCGTCTCGGCGATCCAGAGCGGCGCTGTTGGTCAGCCCGTCGCTGGAACGTACGGCCTCCTCACGTTGAATGCTGACGGCTCGTACAGCTACACAGCCGACAATCTCCTTGCTGTCTCCGAGGCTCAGGCAGCCAACCATGTATTCAGTCAGATAGAGCTGACCGGTACAGCTGCCGATATTGCCGCGGTCCAGCAAGCTGCGTCTACAGTACCGCTTCACGACCGATTTAACTTCATTGTCAGTGACGGCAAAGGTGGCTCGGCTGCGAGTACGTTAGACATTGCGGTGACCGTGCAGGACGAGGGGACGCCTAACTCAGACGTTACTCTGCCCGGCCCCGGCAGTGCGATCACCGTCGTGCACTACGACGCTGGCGGGCTCCTCACCTCGGTTACACAGAGGAACCCGGACGGCTCGGTCGATTCGCTCAGCTACAGTGTCACCCCAGAGGGTAAGCTGGTTCCGGTCGAGACCCATCAACCTGCGCCAGGCGCTGGCTCCGACGGGCCCGGCGCCACAGCCCATGCATCGGATCTCTCCGTCCCGAGTGGATCGCAGGTTGACCTCGGCGCCACGGGCAGCACCATAGGAGCGCTGGTGGGATCAGGCACGCTCACCAGCACGACCAGCGATGCCAACCTGACCCTTTCTCCGGCCGCGGGCTCGTCGAGCACGTTTGCCGGCCAGATCAAGGAGGCCTCCGGCCATACGATCAGCCTGACGCTCGACAGCCCAGGCATGCAGGTCTTGGCCAACACCAACACCTACTCCGGTCCGACGACCATCAAGGCCGGGACTCTGACTCTGCAGCACGCCACGGCGGGAAGCGTTGACGCCGTGGGCTCCGGAATCGTCGCGCTTCAGGGCGGTACGCTCAGCATCAGCACTGGCCAAGGCGCAACGCTGACAAACGGGCTCGAGCTGGGCGCAAGTGTTAGCGCGGGCGGCACCATCGCCAGCATGGACCCGAAGCTGGTGCTCGCCGGCGAGATTAGCGGCGCAGGTTCGCTGACCCTGACGGGCACGGAGATCGATCTCACGCACAACAACCCCAACTTCACCGGCACCGTCTATCTGAACAGCGGAACGATGGTGCTTGGCACACCTGGTGCTCTGGGCAGTGCTGTTACTGCGCATCTGGTTGACCCGACGATTAAATTCGCGGCCACAGGCACCTACGCGAGCCCGATTTCTCTAGACGTGGCAGCGGCTGGATCCGGCGCGGCTCAGACCACCGCCAGCGACCCGGCCTTCATGCAGATCGCCGGCGGCATTACCGCGACGCTGACCGGCCAGATCATGACGGGAAGCGGTGCCAACGCCCTGGGCTTCGCGATCGACCAGAGCCAGCCCCTCGTCATCTCCGGTCTCGGTGTGGGCGCAACTCTCGTTCTTTCCGGTGCCGGCGCCAACAGCTACATGGGCGGGACGACTCTGCAGGGCAGCATCACCCTGGACCTCGCCAAGGCTGGTGCCGCGGGAACTGGCGGCATCAGCTTCACCGGCTCTGGCCAGACCCTGCAGATCGAGACAGCGGCCGTGGGATCCGACAGCGGTCATACGCTTGCCAACCAGATCACCGGGTTTGCCGCGGGTGACGTGATCGACTTGAGCGGTATCGGCTCGGCGACGGGCGCGACTTACGACGCCGTGGCTCGCACGCTTACTATCGCCAGCGGCACACAGACCGAGACGCTCAACATCAATGCCGCGCCTGCCGGCTATCAGTATAGCGTGGCTGCGGACGGGCGCGGCGGTACCCAGCTAACGCTCAACGCCACGGTGGCGTCCGGCGGCGGTGGAGGAGATGGCAGCACGCCGACCTCGACCGGCGCGGAAGGGGGAGGAGCGGGCGGTCCAGGCCTCGTACCTGATCCGACGCACGCTCCCTATTTCGGCTCCGTCGCACATGATGCGAGTAGCCCAGGAGGCGAGATCTACGCGCTTTATCATGGCCTGCTCGGGCGTGATCCCGACCTGCTTGGGCTGGAGGGCCACGCTGCCGAAATGCAGGCTGGCCTGAGCCTCTCAGACTTGGCGCAGGCTTTCATCGCCTCGCCCGAGTACCAGGCGAACCACTCGGCCGACGAGACGAGCACCGCCTTCGTGCAGGGCCTTTACCGTGATCTGCTGCTCCGGGATGCTGAGCCGGATGGTCTGGTCTTTTTTACGACCGAGCTCGGTCACGGGATGAGCCAGGGACAAGTGGTCGCTCAGATCGCCACCTCGGCGGAGGCGCAGCACTTGCTGCAGGAGGGCTTTACCTCCGGCATCTTCGTGCCCGATGCCGCAGCGAGTGAGGTCGCTCGCCTCTACCACGGCCTGCTCGGGCGCGCGCCGGACGCGAGTGGTCTGCAGGCCTTTGCTGGCGGCGTCCAACATGGAGCAGGACTCAGTGATGTGGCGCAGGCGATGATCACTTCGCCCGAGTATATGAGCGCCCACGCAGACTTGAGCGATGCAGCCTTTGTGGAGAGCCTCTATAGCGGCGCTCTGGGCCGCAACGTGGATGCGGCTGGAGCGACGTTCTTTGCGGACGAGCTAGCACACGGCACGTCTCGAGCGGCCGTTGCGCTAGCCATCGCGGAGAGTCCCGAGGCGCAGTGTCACCTGCTCAGCCAGATCGAGGCCGGCTGGCACCTCGTGGGTTGAACAGAGGGCACACCGGCCGAACAACTGGCAGAGTGGGGGCGCGCCCCCGCTCGCGGCACGGGCGTGCCCCGGTGGCTTGCTGGAAAAGCCGACAGACTCGTGTGAGGGACGCAGCGGATCATAACTGCGGCTCCTCGATCACACCGCCCCGAATATTCGGAACGATGGCGAGATCGCACTTCGTTTGCCATTGACGCGCATTTCTCGAATGCAGCATTTCTCAACGCACTGCGGATCGAATCCAGAATATTTTAAAGGGCGCAACCGTGTCGTTTGCTTATACCGTCTCACTCAATGATCCAGCCAACTCCCTCCAAGATGGTGACCTTCTTGCTGATGTTCGTGCGGCTGCCTCGGAGTGGGCAGGTTACCTGAATGGATTAGGATCCCTGGATATACAGGTGAATGTTTCCACGACGTCGGTCGGCCGAGCAAACGGCGGCACGGCAACGGTTGTGCCCCTAGGGGCGGATGGATCAAGGCAGCTCATTGAGAATGGAACCATCCATGAGCTCAAGACGGGCATAGACCCAAACGGGACCGCCCCCGATCTCATTATCAATGTTGACCCAAACTATTTGAAGACACTCTGGCTCAATCCGAGCAGTATCGCAGCGATACCCAACGACAAAATCGACGGGATTAGCGTATTCACACACGAAATAGCTCATGGCCTCGGAATTCAGGGCTATCGCGATCTTTCGACTGGTTCGCTGGGAGCCTATGAATCCACATGGGACAAGTTGGTTACGACCAGCCCGGACGGCAGCGCTTCTTTTACGGGAGCCAATTCGGTGGCTGTCTATGGCGGTCCGGTTTCCGTAACAACCACCAGCAGCACCCAGAATTATTTTCATCTCGGTAACTCCGTCAATGAAGCGGATGGCCAAGACTTGATGAACGGCATTGTTTTCAAATACGGGGTTCGTTACGACATCTCTAAGCTTGATCTCGCAATCATGAAAGATCTTGGCTTGACAACTAACGGGTCAGATCTAAATTCTGTCTATCGATTCTTTGATACAGCCACCCAGGATCATTTCTATACGACCAGTGCTGTAGAAAAAAACCAGATCTTGGCCACACAGCCCAGTTATCACTATGAAGGTGCGGCCTGGGCTGCTCCTGACAAAAGTGCCGCCACCATCGATGTATTCCGTTTCTTCGACAGCGCGCACAACAGCCACTTCTTCACGACAAGCGTAACCGAGCGCGACCACATCCTCCAGACGCTACCGAGCTACAAATACGAAGGAGTGGCGTTCCAAGCATATGCTGACGCAAGCGCGGCAGGCCCGGGCGCACTGACGCTGGAGCGCTTCTTCAACACGAACACCGGTCTCCATCACTACTCAGCCAGTGCCAGTGAGACCTACGGCATCAACCATGGCACCGCCGGCGCGGGATGGATCGATGAGGGGCCAAGCTTGGTCGTGCACGCCCCCACGGACGGAATGCTCTTCGCCTGATAAGGAGTCGAGACCAGGGGTTCGGGCACAAGCCAGGGATACGCGCTTGTGCCCGCATGGCCGGTCAGCCGCTCGATTGCGCCCAGTTCGCGGGTACCGTCACGCCGTCCTACAAGCAGGCTGGTCTGCCTGTCAGGCGCGGAGGCATGGGATGGAGATCGATATGCTCAGTGAGAGGCGGTCTGCGTCAATGCCATGAACTCGACCTGCACTTGGTTGAGCTTTTGTCTTGCCCCAGTTGTAGCTCCGCACGGTGTTTCGAACTGAATCGGCGCGGATGCGTCTCGCTGCCTTTGGAAGGGCCGAAAATGCCGTGTGAGGGACGCGGCGGATCATGGGCGGCGGCCCGGGGACAGGCACCTTTCACCGCCAACCCGAGCCGTGAACCGGCGCGCCGCCGACTTGCGGCGTGAGAATCTCGGCGCGCACGGACCAACCATCGCCGCTTTGCGGGTCGCTCTGGAGCGCGCCGGCATCGAGTTCATCCCCGAGAATGGCGGAGGAGCCGGCATCCGATTCCGGGCGAGACGCGATGCCAAGACGGAGAGATGATTGAGCCGCCTCAAGGGAAAGTCACGGCTGCGACGGCCTTCCTGTCTCGTGAGACGCCGCGCCAACCTTTCGAACGGGCGATTACCCCTTGGACTCTACCAAGGCGGCATCGAAGGCACGGATTGCGAACTTGCGACGAGAGAGGGCCCGCCGCTCGTAGCGGTCGAGGGCTGCCAGTTCTTTGGCGAGATTGGCAAGGATGTTCGCTTCGCGTTCCTCGGCGGGGAGAGGGGGCCGCGGTTCAAGCCGAGCTGCGCCTGCTCCCGGATGAGCTCCGCGTGCAGGCTTGGGGACGAGCCCAGGTACAGTCCCAGAGCACAACCAAGTGGAGCGGATTTGGCTCGATCTGCGCGAGCACTTCCTATCGCAGCGTGTGCTCGACGGCTACGACGCCATTGTCGCTGACTGCTGCGAAGCTTGGAACGCATTTATACCGGCGCGCCTCAATTCTGATCGGTTGTTTAAAACCGCTGAGCGGTGCGAGGACGAGGAAAAGCGGAACGCGTCAGGGCGCATGCGCGCCGGTATATGGGGCCAAACAGGAAATATACTTGCAGGAAACTCGGCCTTCCCGCATAATTTCTCATATAGGGAGGGGCGCAGATCCATCATGATTGTGAAGCTTTCCGGTTCCTTACCGGCCTAGGTTCCGGACGAGAGCAATCTTTAGCCGCCAGCCTAAGAAGCCTCTGCCCACTCCTCAAATAGACCATGCGCCGCGTGAGTCTCTATTCCTGGCACTCCAATTCCCGCACCGGCAGGGGGTACATGCAGTTGTAGTCCAAAGATCAGGCCTTGAATCTGACGAGAAACTTCCACAAAGCAATCGCGCACTCATAAAAGCGGCCTATGCAAATTTGGAACCGACCCAAAAACACTCAACGATATAGGGCTTCGACCGTGCGAGCGGCGTTATCTCGGGCGAAAGAGGCTCCTGAAATGCAACCAATGGAGCAATGCCATGGAAATTGCTGGTAATCCCCCGATCCAAGGCGGGGTTGGGTTTAGCCCAGCGCACCCAGGGGCTGAAGCCGCTACGTCGAACATCGCGGGCCGGCTGGAACGCCTGCCAATGACAGCCTATCAGCGCAAGATCTTCGCCATCATCGCCTCGGCTTGGCTCGTCGATCAGGTTGACGTCGCGCTCCTCACGTTCCTGCTCGGCTCGATCGTGGTCGCCTTCGATCTCACCCCGACGCAGGCAGGCCAACTCGCCGCCATGACGTTCGCAGGTCAGCTGGCCGGCAACATCCTGGCTGGCACCGCCTCCGATCGGTTCGGACGCAAGATGGTCTTCCAAGTCACGATGATCGTCTGGGGCTTGGCCAGCCTCGCGGCGGCCGCGGCCTGGAGCCTCACCGCCCTGATGGTCTGTCGCTTCCTGATCGGCGTGGGTGTCGGCGGCGAGGCGCCCGTCGCGCAGGCGATGGTGTCGGAGATCGTGCCCGCCAATGTGCGCGGCAAGTACATCGCCTTCATGGAGGGCTTCTGGGCGATCGGCTATGTCCTGTCCGGAGCGATCAGCTACTTCATCCTGCCCTATCTCGGCTGGCGCTGGGCCTTCGTCGTTGTCGGCCTGCTCTCTGGCGTCGTGCTCCTCGTGCGCCGCGCCATGCCAGAATCGCCGCGCTGGCTTGCCGATCACGGCCGCCACGCGGAGGCTGATGCTGTCATGACGATGATGGAGACCGAGGTGATGCGCCGCAGCGGAAAACCTTTGCCGCCGGTGCCGCACCTCGCTGCCGCAGCGATACCCACCCCGCACCAGAACCCGATCGCGACGCTGTTCTCGCCCGAGTACCGGCTGCGGACCGTGATGGCCTTCGGAATGTGGTTCTTCGCGCTGATCGGCTTCTTCGGGATCAACTCGTGGATTGCCGTGCTCCTCAAGGAGAAGGGCTTCTCCATCGTGGGGTCGGTCGGCTTCGTCACCCTGATCACGATCGGCGGCATCCCAGGCTTCTTCACCGCTGCGCTGCTTCTGGAGAAGATCGGCCGCAAGGTGACGACGGCGGCTTTCCTGATCTGCTCGGCGGTTGCGGCCTACTTCTATGGCAACGCCGTCGACCAGACGACGCTGTTCATCACCGGGTTCATCATGCAGTTCTTTATGTTCGGCATGTGGAGCTGCCTCTACGCCTACACGCCGGAACTCTATCCGACTCGGGCTCGCTCGACGGGGGCAGGCTTCGCCTCGGCCTTCGGGCGGATCGGGGCGATCCTGGGGCCGATGATCGTGCCGGTTCTGGTGCAGAACTATGGACCGCCGGTCGCCTTCCAGGTCGGCGCGGGCGGCTTCCTCATCGCCGCCGCGCTCGTGCTGACCCTCGGCGTCGAGACACGCGGAAAGATCCTCGAGAACGTCTCGCACTGAGCCTCGAAAGCCTGGCGCGGGGTCCCTATCCCGCGCCGGTATCTGGGAAACAACGGGGATTTTCTTGTGTCAGAACCTATGGTGGACATGCGCGGCCGCCCGTCCTTTCTGCAGCCATTCTTCGGAGCAGACCCAGAGACGCCCTGACCTGACCGGTATTTCGAACCGAGCCGAGTGAGAGACTTCTGCCTGGCGACGGCCCTGGGTTAGCCGGAGGGCCAGATCCGGGGTGGTGACAGGCGCAGGCGGCCTGCCGTCCGTGCCTGCCCTCACCCCGAGGGCGCCCCTCCGCAAAAGCTCCGTCTTGACCGCGAGAACGCGCCGGAGATGGAACTGCGCCTCGGACACAGCGCGGGCTGCTTCGTGGAGCCCTAGGACTCTCTCCGGTGCTCATCCGGAACCATGCGAAGGCGCTGCGCTGGCATCCCTCAGACGCATGATGTGGGGCGCTCCCGATTCGCATAAGCATGCGGTGCGGGCTCGGCAGAACGTAAGGTGCTCGACCTTTGACCTGGCCAAGCCGCAAACGGTGGGCGCCCATGCGCATCAGTGTGAGCTTCGAGCCAATCCGTGCTGCGACCCGAGAGGCCGACGAAGAGGCGCGCTTGGTCTTTGCGAATGAGCGCCTCGTCGCTCTGCTGGTGCCGGCCAGGGAGGGCTGGTTCCTGCAGGTCGGCCTCGGTCCCTGCGAGCGTGAAGGTTTGCTGTTCGGGAATCTCGGAGGGGCGGAGGCCTGGGTGCGCGCATGTCTCGCGACCTGCCCTGCCGAGCAGGAGCGTCGGGCCGAGCCGTTGGTGTGAGCGGCCGATATGAGCCGCGCGGCTAGGGTAGGGCTGAGAGGCGCGTGACCAGCATCACGAGGTCGGCTTGGCGATTGGTGCGGGTCTTGGCAAAGATCGCGCCGAGTTGCGTGCGCACGGTCGCGATGCTCACGCCCTGCATCCGTGCGGCCTCGGCCGTGGTTGCGCCGCCCGCCAAGAGTACCGCGAGCCTCGCCTCGGCGGGCGTCAAGCCGAAGATCCGCTCCAGCGCCGCTTGCCTCGGTAACGGCGTCGCGTCGAGGTCGATCAGCATGAGAACCGTGTGCGGACCGTCCTCGCTCAAGGCGGGAACCGGCACGGCGTTCATGATGAGCGGGCGGCGGTCCTCCCGCTCGATCAGAATCCAATTCTCGCAATTGAGCTGAATTCGGGTTTTGCCTTGGCTGAGCAGATCCTTAATCAGCTCGCGGCCGAATGCTTCTACACTGCCAAGACGCTCATCGGACAAACGGAACATCTCGCCGACAATCCGCCGTGCGCCATCGTTGGCCGCCAGAACTTGACCCGAGGTCGCCAGAAGCAGGCCGCCGCAGCCCATTCGATCCAGGATCTGCAACAGCGGCATGCCGATGAGCATCAGTGCTTGATTCCCGGCGTGCCGTGCGATCGGTCGGTTTCAAAAATCTGCTTTACCGTCGGATGAAATCTGTGTCCATTTCGTGAATCGCCGCATCCCCCATTTGGGGGATGAGGCGCCGCAACGCATGAGAGTGCTGCGAGAAGTGCGTCCTGAGCGGATCGAGGGTGGGCGATGAACGCGGCGCTGGAGCATGCATTCGGGCTGCAGAACCGTTCGGTAACATCACGGCCTCAATCGTGCGGCTCTCCACCTTGACGGCCGGTGCCCTGCCGAGATGCCGAGTATGTTTGTACAGACTGTGCGCCTCGGCCAAGGCCCGGGCCGCTTCGGCAACGGCGAAGTCTACGCCGTGTTTGCCCGCAATCAGCACAGCGAGGCGCTCGATCTCGGCGTCGGCATGAGGATCAGGGTCTGCGGCCAACAGGCCGTGCTTGCGGGCATTCTGACCGGAGCGGCTCTTGCCGGCGGCCGTGTGCAGGCCGGTGCGCGCCTGCGCATTCCGGCGGTTTGCGCGAATGGCTCGATCGGAGGTCATGTCAGGTGCGGGAACGTGCGACGGCCATCGTGTGAGCCGGCTGCTTCGCGTCGATCACGTCCGCGGTCGCTGGACGAGGCTCGGGCTGTGGCGCCGCCTCGGCCAGCGCCTCGCTCTTGACTGGAGGCGAGCCCGCGGTGACGAGGTCGTGCCCTCGGCGGTAGTGGTCGACAGCCGCTCCCTGCGCTCGACGCCGAGTGCGTGGGTTCGGGGCATCGACGGCGGCAAGCTCGTCAAAGGCGTGAAACTGGTAGCCGTCTGCGACAAACACGGCTCGCTGCTCGACCTCGCTCTGGGGCCCGCCAACGTGGATGACCGGGCCGGCACCCTGCCGCTGCTGCCGCGGTTGGCTGCACTCGGCTTCCAGGGCGATCTGCTTGGCGACAGTGGCTTCAAGGGAGCGCCGTTTGCCGCGGCGGCGCTCATGCACGACATCCACGTCTCGGTCTCGCCCAGCGGCACACAGGACGGCCGGTTCTTGCCGTGCGGGATCAGGTGGGTGGTTGAGAGACTTTTCGCTTGGTTGAGCCGCTACCGCCGGCTCAACATCGTCTACGACCGCCAGCCTGAACTCTTCGCGGGGCACGTCTGGATTGCGATGATCTCAGTCATCTCGCGGCGGCTTGTCGCTCATATCCAGACGCAGCAGGCCATTTAATTGCGTACAGCTTCTTAGCGACGCAGTCGTGATCGGCGCGCTGAAACCGCTGTGCAACCGACACAGATACCTGGATCCCAGAGCTGTTCTCTCTGTCCGGTGACACGAAGCTCAGGCAAGCTTGCTGACGCTGCGCTTGCGCCACGGCTTAGCCCTTCGGCTTGAGTCGACAAGCTCGCCCCCGGGGGTGCCGGAGCTGTCTCCAACGCACAGGCCGCGTATGGCGCGAAGCCCAAGATGCCCGCTGCCAAGCACGGAAGGTGAGCAAACCTCAGCATCCGCGGCAGATTGGCTGAGCTGCATCTTGGCCACTCTTCATCAGGCGGTTCATGACGATCTCCGAATCGTTCATCTGAACGACCGTTGGATCCGCTTTCTTGTTTGTGTTCGACCTCGACACACTGGCTGTCGTTGCCGGCTCTGCTGTTTGCGCAATTGCGGAAGGGTTCTGGGGCTTTCCGGCCAGCGGCGGCGCTGCAAGCTCGTCTGGGCGCAATGGCTTCCAGTTCGCCCGAGCCAGCTGCGCTCCTCTGAGCGCAGCAGTCGGCTCCACGCCGGGACGTCGCTCATCGAAGCGCATCGCCGTGATCTGACCTGGAATGATGACGGCTGGGTACGCCGTGCTCCCGGACGCAGCAGGCAAGTGGGCGTATTGCGCGGGAACGCCGATGAGATGCGAGCAGCCGCTCATGCCCACAAGGATAAGGCCGCTAGCCGCGACGCGTCTCGGAATCATGGCTCACTTCCGTCTTAACCTAAGCCGTTATCATATGCCTAAGTCAAGGCACAGTGTGTGGTTCCTTCTACTCCGGCTGAATTAGGCAGCCGATCGAATTTTCTCAATACGCGCGGTGGTTTGTACGAAATGTACAGGCGAGTACAGAACAGATCTACCAAGCGCAGCTGAGACTCGAACCCGCGGGAACTAGGCCGCGCTAAACGAGCTGAGCCCTTTACCCCGCCGCCCGCACGCTCCTCGACATTGTCGCGCGAGCGGAAGCCGCCTAGCGCGCGCTCAGCAAGGTTGAATGCCACGGCGCACGCCTTCTGAACCTACCCGCGATCGAACGCATCGACCGCATGGTGGCGACCGCCGATCATCGTCGCGACACGCTCCTGCGCGAGATTGAACGCAAGCGCGCGAGCTTCAGCCAGCAACTCCGGGCCCCGGGCAAACGCGCTGTGCAGAGTGGTGAAGGGCACGCCGGAGAGCCAGCCCGCGAGGCGCCACTGCAGACCGCCGAAGGTCAGGGTCCAAATCAGCCCGATCAGGCGCCGGCGCAGGGCGAGATCCGGTTTGCGCCCACGGCGGTGCACGCCAACTCGCTCGCGTTCCAAGGCCTCCAACTCGGCCTCAACGGCGAAGACGAAAACCCTGATGTCGGCCAGGGCATCCCAGCCATCGCCGCGGCAGGACCCGGGAACGCGGCGGGCAGAAGGTGCGGGTGGATTGGCGGTGCGCGGAGCGTGGAGGCGAGGCATCAGCCCGATAGGGTGAGCCTGCGCTCGGCCAAGTCCTTCTATGAGGCAGAGCAGCCGCTACCGCCCAGCCTCATTTCGCGTACAGCCTCTAAGCCCCTCATGTGGCTTGTGGAGTCCTGCCGTCGCTGCAGTTTCCTCGAGCTGTCCGCCGTGGTGGGCAATTGATTAGGCGGCGCGCGTGTCGTCGATCTCCGAGAGCGCCATACGCCCAAGTGTGGAGATGGTCCAACTCCGTGTTGTGGGCTGAAAGTGCGTGTATCCCAGCCGGCGCGCGTCCTGGCGGGCCACACTCTGTCGAGCAGTGCATCCAATCCCGATTTCCTGGACTGGAACAGGACCGTCCCGATTGGAGAGAGCCTGCAGAAAGCGTCTCATTTCATTGTTCATGGTCGGGCCCCTAAGCGCACTAATCAATACAGCTAGGGAGGGAGCCGCAAAGTCCATGCTTCTTTCCGAGGCAGGGCATCGAGCCGCGTAGTTATGCGCATTAAACACAACTCGTCCGCCTTGTTGATCCAGCCGTGGCGGCGCCTGCATCCGTTTGACGAGTGATCCGAGACAGTCCAGCAACGGCTGGGAGCGGAGGCTTCTTGGCGCGGTTTCTACCTTGCATCTGAGAGCGTGGAACCTCTCAGCGTTCGGCATCTTGGCTGCGCAAGCTCTATGGCCTTTGGCGAGACCGCATGCCCTTCGTCCTTCCGACTCCGACGCTTGTCATGCCCGACGGCCGGCACCTGCCTCGTGTCATCGTGATCGCGAAGCCGAAGTCGCAGTAGGCGCGGCGCTCTTTCGTGCGCCTCGCACTTCACTTTTGCGATGGTGGAGATCTGACCAACGACGAGGCTGATGATGTCGGTTTACGGCACCGACAGGCCCCGTCGGCAGAATTCACGCCCCCCTCGAATGACGTTGGCAGGGCCGATCCTGACCTCCTCGTGTGCACTCCTGCCTCGCAGCCTCGGCTCGCGGGGCTCTTTGTTTCTGGCCGCGTTTCACCTGCGTGAGTGTCGGGCTCGGCGTGCTGGCGCAGGATGCGTGAGTCGAAGTCTCCCGGTTTCGACACGGCCCTGCCACTCTCCCACTCCTCGGGACTCAAGGTGGCGGGGCCGTCCTGACCTCATCGGAACACTCTCGCCCCGCAGCCTCACAGCTCGCGGGGCTTTTCGCACGCACCAGCTTGACTGCCGGTAGCCTCTTCATAGACGAGAATGGCGAGTGGAGATCGAGGCGCCCGCGATTGTTGAAGGTAGCGCTTTACGAACCTCGGTAGGCCGATCTGTCCTCCGCTTTTGCGGGCTCCTCGACATAATGACCCTGCTTCGGCAGGGCGACGATGTCGAAGTCACGGGCCAGAGTGTGCAGCGCCTCGCGTAGAGCAGCCCCCTGCAGAGGACGCCCATGCCCCGTGATCGCGAGTTCCGGCTCGAGGTCAGCCAAAGCTTGGACCGACCGCCGGGCGGCGTCCCAATCAAGCGTGAAATACATCGGCGGGCCATGCAGTTCGGGTTCCTGCACGGCGACAGCGTAGGCCGACTCCTGTGCCGTCGTCACAAAGGCGTCGGCCGCGATCAGGGTTCGATCGGCGTCGCGCCAGAGAGCCACCTGACCGACTGAGTGACCGGGCGTGTGAATCCAACGCCAGCCCGGCATTGGTGGCACCGAGCCATCCTCGGGCAAGGTTGCGAGGTGGGCGGATACATCGACAGGTGCGCGGGGAAATAGTGGGGAGAGCCGCGCTACTAAGCCGCCACCGACGGTGGGGTCCGGGGGCGGGTAGGCGGCTGATCCGTTGAGATAAGGGTGCTCAAGCGGATGGGCCCAAACCGGGACCTGCCACTCGCGTGAGAGGTCCTCAACCACGCCGACATGGTCGAAATGACCGTGCGTAAGCACGATCGCCGACGGACGAGCTCCAGCGCCGAAGCGCTTCTCTGCGGCCTTTACGATGGCCGCCTTGGAGCCCATCACACCCGCGTCAATCAAGACCCAACCGCGATCGCCTGCGCCAGGGCGGCCGTAATAGATCACGTTGACGATGGCATGGCGTTGGTAGGCAAGGTCGCTCCCAACCTCGTGGGTACCATCTGATCCGAGCGGCCCATCAGCGCGCGCATCAGGATCAATGGGGATCTGCTGTGACATCAGGCGCCTCTAAGGTGGGCCTCGGACCGGCTCCCTGGTCGACCAATCTTGTCGAAGAGGTCGAAGTTCCAGCTCGCGCTGGCCATCCTCAGCATGCCACGGCCCGCGCCTCCGGCGCGCAGTCGCTGCGCCGCTCCGCCGCGATCTGCACCGCCCCCCGCCCGACCAATCCGGACAGGTCTTGATCCGGTTGCCGCCGCAGTCCGAGTAGAGGAGCTGCGGGGCAACAACCGGCACGATCGCATCAAGCCAATGACGTGACGCCAAGCTGCTGAATGGCGGCGACGAGAGCGGTCGGACGGCACGGCTTCATCAGCGTGAGGCTGTTGCTGACCGGGCGCGGCCTCTCGGCGGTGTAGCTCGTCACATAGATGACAGGGATGTCTGGAAAGCGGCTACGCGCCTGCTCGGCGACATCCCATCCGATGAAGCGATCGGGCAGACGGACGTCCGTCAGCAGCAGGTCGATCGGCTCACCTGAGTTCAGCAGAAGGTCCGCAACTTCGTAGGTCTCCGCCTGCAGCACATTGAAACCCCCTCGGACAGGCCGCTCGACACCACGTCCAACAGTGGCGCCTCATCCTCTACAACGAGGATCGTCGGGGCGTCACAGCTCGGGCGGCTGCGTTGTTCGTCGCCCTCGCTATGAAGGCGGGACGCCTCTCTCAACAGCGACTCTCCCTGCTCCTGAAGGGCTTGCGCGACATCAAGCTGGCCTTGGCGTTGGAAGAAAGCCGCCGCGGCGCTCAGCTCGAAAGCGATGGTCTCATCAACCAGGGCCGCAGACTGAAGGTCGGCAGGGAAACGCGTCAACGCAGCCTCCTTTCCGCTGTTCAAGCGCGCTAAGGTCCGAAATCATACTATGGTGTAAGCGCTTAGAAGCAATCTGCAACTAACGGAAACCTTAGCCGGAAACAATTAGAATTTTCCTCATATAGGGTCATCTCTAATCCTACACGATGCTCGCTGACGCGCACCGTTTGTATGGCATTGGACGGGTGTTCCCAGATTTTGACACCTTTAACTGTTCAAGTGCCTTGCTAAGCACGTGCGAAATGTGGAGCGGCCTGGAAATATCCGTGACGTGAGGGGGAGCTTGCAAGACGTATCTCGCTCTTGGGTACTCGCGCGATGACCGCCGCTCTCTATGTCACGGACGCAAACGGCTGGCTGACCTACTACAACGAAGCCTCTGTCGCCCTGTGGGGGCGTCGCCCCGTGATCGGGAAGGATCGCTGGTGCGGATCCTGGCGCCTCTATGAGACTGACGGCACGTCCGTACCGCTCGATCAGTGCGGAATGGCGGTCGCTCTGAGGGAAGGCCGCGCTGTCGAGGGTGTGCAAGGCCTAATGGAGCGGCCGGACGGCACTAGGGTGCTGACTGTGGGACACTCGACTCCTCTGCGCGATCCTGCTGGGACAATCATCGGTGGCACCAACATCACCCTGGTTGTCGACTTACCGTCTGAACCGGAGCAGGACGCTCCGATCGCACCGAATGGTTCGCATTGAGCGCGATCCGCCCGCAACATTCCAGCAACAGCACCGCGCGACCATCAGGCGCCGCGCTGTTCACCCCCTCAGACAACGCGGCCGGCGGGTCGGGCCGCGAGGGCGATCAACCACTCGACCCGCCGCGTCCGATCACGCCGCGATGAGCGACAGCAGAACATAGGTCATCATGGCGAGCAGGCTTACGATCGCGGCAAGGCCGAAGATCGTTTCCATGGCATCGATCTCTTACAGTGATTTGCATGACTGCACCCTAGCGATTGAGGCTGTCTCGCAATCGAAATCGGCAGTCCGCCGCGTAGATAATGCTACGGTTGAGTAACCTCGGCAGGATACCAAGCTGTGTCGCGCGCGCACTGCCCAAGTCGCCGCTCGACAGGCGGGTCGAGCTGCATGAGGGCTTCGGTAGCTCGGCCCGTCGGCACCCGCCGCGCGGGCCCTTCGCACTTCAAGCCAACCTCAGCCCCATCGCCTCCTGCAGCGGCTCGCGCAGATCAGGCAGCATCGCGAACGCCTGTGCGAACTTCCGCGCCTCCTCGCGCGACATGCGCTGCATCGTGGTGCGGCGCTCGGGATCGTCCGCGAGATAGAAGTAGGCCATCGACATGCCGGCCGCGTCGACCATCTTCACGCACTCCTCGAGTTCGACGATGCGCCAGGGCGTGGGGAAGTGGCGGGGCTCGGCCATGCGAACAGCCAGATCAGCACCATGCCGCCGAGGATCATCGCCGCTAGTCCTACTGCAACGGTCAGCATCAAACGGGTGCGCACGTCGGCGGGGTCAGGGGTCATCCTTCTCTGGCGCCTCCTGACGCGCCGCGCCGCGCCCGGGACGGAGGCTCCATCCAGAACCTTGGTACCATACATAGCCCGCGATCATCGCCGAGGTGAGTGCCGCAAACCACCATGGGTGCTCGTCGAACTCGCCCATCAGGACCAAGCCCGTCAGCAGAGCAACCAAGCTGTTGATCGCGGAGCCGGTGATCGCCTTCATCGCCGCTGGGGCCGCGCCAGCAGGATCGCGGTGTGCACGGCAGCAAGATTCAGCAGGTACCCCGCCGCGATCGGGGATGCCGCCTGTCGATCGCGCACCGCAGGCGGCAGTGCTGGAAGTCCGGATCGAAACGCTGCTGGCAGCGCCCCCCACGTGGTCCTACACACAGCAAATGTATAAATTAGAACATAAGGATCGTAGTCTTTAATACATTTCGTAAACAACCTTAGATATTGATTTATGTTTGCATCATGTATACCAAGGCATAGTTAAGTGATTCGCCGCGTAATGGCGAAAGCAACCTTCCCAAAAATCAGGCTATTTCGAGGGCGATGCTTCATGGCGCGGTACTTCTTTGACCTAGGTGATACATCGTTGTTCGCTTGCGATGACGTCGGCGTCGAGTGCGCAGATCAGGCAGGCATCTTTGACGAGGCGCTTAGAGCACTCTGCGAGATCGTGGCACAGCGGCCGGTTCGATACATGGCTGAAGGGCTCTCGCTTGCCGTGCGCGACGCGGCCGATCGCGTCATGCTGACCGCTGCCGTGAACCTGCGGGCCTCGTGGCATGGCAGTGAGTCCGCTACTGAGGCCGCGTAGCAAGCGGCCCATCGCTTCAATCTTTGCGGGACATCCTGTTGGGCGGGCAGCGATGCCCTGTTGGTTGCAGCTAAGGCAGCCGGCGGGACTTGGTCTGCAGGGCGCCTACGCGCTGGCCTCAGCGGTTCTTGCTTGGCCGCGGCGCCCCAGACCCGTGGCTCCAGCGATCTTGGAGCGCTGAGCAGCGTAGTTGGCGGCTACCATCGGGTAGTCCCGGGGCAGGCCATAGCGCTCGCGATAGCTATCTGCGTCCAGCCCGTGCTTCTTGAGGTGGCGCTTGAGCATCTTGTAGGGCTTACTGTCGACGAAGCTGATCAGCGCATCCGGCGTGACCGACTTGCGGATCTGCGCAGCTGTCGGCTTCTCAACGTCGGGCTCGGTTGAGACTGGCCCGTTCGCCATTCCGTTCAAGGTTGCATGAACACTGGCGATCAGCCAGGGCAGATCGGAAACTGGAATAGAGTTGTTCGAGACGTAAGCCGAGACGACCCCGACGGCAAGTTCGATGTGATTGCCTTGAGCAGGCTGTTCAGCGTCGGCCATACCAATCCTCCTACATGAGGGGCAATTCCGACAAGAAAATCCACTCAAGCACCGCATGTTCCTCATCTGGATCAGGTGCGCGGAGTCACCTGCCGCACTTGCATCGACTCAGAACGCCGCACGCAATTGCAAATTTGGCGGCCCATTCGCATTGTCTTGGTCACATAGACGGATTTAGTCCGAGATTCTTACATGATCCCGCTAGTTCTGGTGGCCCTGATTGGCGCACCTGTTACTGCTGCGCTGATGTGGTCGCACGGTGTAACAGACGCTGTACTCGCAGCCCCATTCAGCGGAAGCCTCGCGGCACTTGGTGTAGCGATCCTGCTCGGCTGGAACCGTAGTGCGAGCCAGCCGCCTCAAGCCTTCTCCTACGCTCGCGTGGGCGGGAATTTCGGGGCGGAGTGGCACGCGTCCACGCACGGCTAAGCCAAGGCGAGGCCAGCATCATCACGCACGGGGAGCCCCGGTCGCTCAGGCGGTCCGGGGCTTCTCACTGTATGGCAAGCTTTCCAGCCATGAAGTCTGCGCCGGCCGCACCCGCAGCGTACGAGTCGCCGGCTCTCGGGTGTTTGCCGCCACCTGCCGAGTGGGCGAGGCCGCCCTGTCTCAGAGACGGCCTTCGCAAGCAGGCAGGTCAGCAATGGCGGACTTCAGGGGGCGGGTTGCGCCACCGTGGTCGCTCGCAGTCGCTGCGTCTGGCGGACCCGTTCTGATGCACGCAGGAAGGCCGCGTAGTTTTGGGCGTCGTCGGGACTGAGGCCGACGACAATCACCTTGTTGCCGCGGATGACCGCATGGGTGCCGTCGCGGGATGGCTGCACGGTGACCTTCTGCATGGCGCCCCTCCCTAGGGGTTGCGCCCGCCGAGTCCAATTCGTGCTCGCAAGCGCCTTGCGCCTCTAACGCAAGCACTCGTCCTACGCTCCGTCATAGATCAAGAAGCCAGTGGATAGCCGCTCAGTGACCGCCGTTGAGGCGGCCGCCGCGAGCGAGGCCAAAGAGACGCTGCAGAGCAGTCTCAACGAAATCAAGGAGCTTGGCGTCTCTCCAGCGCGGCTTGAGCTGCCCGCCATCCAGCCAGCTTGGCCGGTTGTCCTCGACCAAGAGAATGAGTTTGCCGCGCCACGTCTTGCGGAACCAGAAGCGACCGGTCAGCGCCATAGGGCACCTGCAGAGCGAACTGTCACGCTTTCAACAGCCGCGCTTGCAAGGTGTTCCGTGCTGCCAGCGTACCGTCCGTCTGAGTGCGCCTCTGGCGATAGCGCTCGCCGATTGGGCGTTATGGAACGAGCGCTGTTTGTTGCAAACGAGCGTTCGGTCAGCCAAGCGTGTGATCCAGAGTGCGGTTTGGACGCCGATTGGCGTGTTAAGTGCCTGATCCAAAAGGAAGTGGCTGGGTCCCTTTTGGGGTTCATCCGCACTTTCGGTGCAGGCGGTAGAGACCTCATGACCGCCAAGGCCCTGCTGGGGCATTCTTTTTTGCGCTGGCTCGGCGTCCGAGCGATCACCGCCTCATCGGCGTCCGAGGGGCAAATTTCGCAGTAAATCGAAGATCTTACTCTGCGGTGCTGACCGTAGCCTGCACCGAAAGCGCGGATGAACCCCTTTTGGATGCTGATTACACTCCGAGGAACCGATACACCGATATGCCGACGATCATCGGAGGGCCTGGTTCGTGAAATGTTAAGCTTCCGAGGTTTCAGAGCTCATGTTGCCGGTCCCATAGGCACGCCTGATCGTGATTCCGAGCCGCTGCACCTCGGTATAGAGGGCGTCCAAGCGGACGATTTCGGTGGGCGTGCTGCCCGCGAGACGGGCGAATGCCCGGTCGTAAATCGCGACGCACTTGCCCGTCGTCAGGCGAGAGTTGAACAGGATCCCATCGAAATCCGTCTCGGCGTGCAGGGCCTCCGAGAACGTCTGACCCTTGCTGTGTGCCCGAGAGCGGCTGGTATCTGTATCGATGCCGAGCTCGTAGGCACCACCGTTGGTCAGATCGAGCAGCTTCAGTCCGGCCGTCGAGCCGATGTTCGTGGCCATGAGGGCTTCGAGCTGCGGCCGGTAGAGGAAGCGCAACTGCTTGCCCTCCATGCGGTCTCGCACAACGGCTTCGCTGAAGGCGGTAGGGAAGTCCTCCGCGGCGTAGAGAACGCGGAAGCTGCGGCTCGGGCTTGAGAAGCGACTCGACCCGAAGCCTGCACCTGCAGGCGTCTTCTTGTGGGCTGACGGGATGATCCTCGGCCATGCGCCGAGGGTCACCAGAGTTGTGCGAGACTGAAGCCGCCGGAGTGGGATCCTCACGCGAAGTCTAGCGCGCCTTCTGCGGCCCGTGCGACCTCGTCCACCTTCCCGCGCCGGAGCCGCTCCAACGGAGGCTTTCCACTAGTGTGCGGGTTACCCGTCACGAGCCAAGCCCAGGCGTCCTCAGGCGTCGCGAAGTGCTCTAGGACAGGCTTGATGCCTTCCACCGGGCTGAAGCCCACGAATTGCGCTGCCGGATAGATGTAATTCCTCGGCCCTTTCCTGAGGGCGATTGCCATTCCCTGTTTCCGCCAACTGTCGAGAGTGGTGCGAGACACCTCGAGCCGCTTCGCCATCACGCCGGGCCGGAGCAGGTCCGATTTCGCCCAATCCGCGGAGGTGTCGTCCACCGTCATCGCATCTAGGCGCTTCAGTCCCTCCTCGTGGGAGAGCACCGTGCCCATACCGGCCCCGCCGAGGAAACGAGAAGGTGTCTCCTGCTCCGCCTCTCGGGCCTCAGGAGCCCGTTGGCGATGCCTGTGATGCGTGGCCGCCCCTGACCTAGAGCCGGGTTCCAAGACGCGCACCGTGATGACGCCGCTCCTGCCCCGCTTCCTCGCCCGGACCTTGAGCTCGAGGGCGTCATCCAAGCCCTGAAGCTCGTCCAGAGTGAGAATTCCGAATTTACGCGTGATCCGGTCCTGCAGCCTGTGGCGCGTGTCCTTAGCAGGCTTCGGACGGGCAGGCGTTCGCTGGTTCTGCGCTGCGCTGGCCATGGCTCACTCCTACGCTACAGATGGCCAGTCTGTCCAACTTGTCCAGTATGTAAGGAGGCATTTTGGCGGCCGTCTGCGCGGTTCACTCGGGTGCCCTTCCCTGAGCGCGGCACTGTGTGTGGGCGGCGAGTTGCTCGAATCGCCGAATCGCGGACTTGCGGCGGGAGAAGGCGCGGCGCTCGTAGCGCTCCAGGCGCTCGAGCCCGTGGAGCAGGTTGAGTGCGCCGGTGGCGAGAACCGATGAGGCGTCGACGCTGGCTTCTCCGTCCGGATTCGGAGCGCTGTCCCGCATCAGAGCGTGCTTGACGGTGAGGACGCGCCGGAGGTGAAACTGCGTCTCGGCAATGGTGCGAGCCGCTTCCCGGATGGCCGGATCTGTGCCGAGATCACCCGCGATCAGCGCCACGAAGTGCTCGACTTCCGGTGCGGCATCAGAAGCGGCCTCCGTGGCCGCCAAGCCGTGTTTGCCGGCGTTCTGGCCCGAGCGCGCCTTGCCGGCCATTGTGCGCGGGCCGGTGCTGGCACGGGCATTCCGGCGATTGGCCGTAATGGCGCGGTCGGAAGTCATGTCAGGTGCGGCTCTGCGCAGCGACAACCGCCTCGGTCGCCGGCGGCTCAACGTCGATCACGTCCGCGGCCGCAGCGCGCAGGTGCCGGCCGAGGCCCGCCCGCTTGCGCTCGACCTCGCGCAGGAGCGCGTCGCGGCGGTGATCGGCGGAGGCGATCATCCGCTCGATCCGCTCGATCTCGGCGAGCTTCAACCGGAAGGCCTGCGCGGTGACATCCGTGACGGTCAGCCCCCGCGCCCGAAGGAGGTCCAGCAGCGCGTTCGCGTCGTCCGCCCCGCCGTTCAGCCATCCGAGCGCGAGGGCCTCGGCTTCGCGGCGGTGCTCGAAATCCGGCGTAAAGGCGTTCTGGTTCTGGGCCTCGAGGATGGGCATCACCAGCGTTGTGGCCGCCTCAAAGCGCGCTTGGGTCAGGAGCTGCACCCGCCAGCCGCGGAGCCGCTTGGCCTCCCAGATCAGGTCGACGATGTCCTTGACCCAGATTGCCTCGATCACATCCGCAGGCTTCACCTGCGTGACGACGGTGCGGAGGAGCGTGTCGTACTGGCGGGAATCCTCACCCGGGAGAAGCGGGCGCTCCTCGAACAGGAAATCGAGATGGCGCGGGAGCGCGGGCCGGATCTCGCCCGAGGCAGCGGATGCGTGATGGTCCTGGACAGGCGCGGCGGTCTCGGCGGCGTTCATAGACGTAGATCCGGCAGCTTCTGCTCTCGATCCGTTCTCGGCGCCCGAAGGCAACGGCCGAGTTCCGAAGGGGGGCCGTGCGCACGTGGCACTGCCGCCCTCTGCGATTCGGGCAGTGGTAAAGGGACTAGGATCGCCCTGAGACCTTCGCCATGGCTGGGGAGCGTCGCCGCGCAACACGACCGTGCCGTTGAGCTTGCGTTTGAGGGCGGTTGAGCGGGAGCCAGGAAGCGGGCGAGCTGCCACCGTAGCCCCGAGGTGACGGGCCTTCTGTCGTTTGGCCAGGGCGGTGCGGGCGTGGTCGTCCCGGGTCTTTTCTCGGCCGCAGGCCTCGTGCGCTGGGCCCATGTTGGTGAGCTCATCGGCTCCGCCGAGTTCGAGCGCGCGGATGTGCTCAACGATCCAGCGCTCGCGGACGCCATCGATGGGCTCCTCGCAAATGACGCAGGTGCCCCCGGTGCGCTCCCAGGCCTGGAGCCGGCGCTTCGCCGAGAGCGAGCCGCGGGGCGTGGTGCCGACGTCCTCAGGGGTGACGAAGGGCATGGCGGTGCTTGGGCTTGGGATGCGAGCGGTCGGCGAGTAGCTTGAGTGCGCGGTAAGACAAGGCCTCCCAGTCGCAGAGGAGCTGTTCGTAGCGCTCGATGAGGGCCTTCAGCTCGGCGTCGTCGTCTCGGGCGACGAGCTTCACCTGAAGGCCCAGGGAGGCGACGGTCGGGCGTGCGGGATCAGCCGCGCGCATGCGCGGGCGCTTCTCGGGCATGGTGTGTGCCTTGTGGGATAGGGGAGGGGAGGGACTATGAGCGGAGCGTGGGTCTCGCTCCTGCCACCGGCCTTCGGTTTAGCGCGGGGCCGGGAACGTGCTGAGAACCGTAGCGGGGCGGAAACGGGCCGGTTCTTCCAAAGCGTCAGAGCGGTGCAGCTTCGGGCTCTGCTTCGTGTGGCCCTTCGGGAAGCGTGGCGGCGACGCGCGATCCGGCCCCGTGTGCCGCTCGTACCCGTCTGCTCCGCTTGTTGAGCGGGCGGCTAGGAGGGGAGGGGCTGTCTTCGCTCGTTGCGCGTTGTGCTGCTCCTGGTACTGCGCGAAGCGGCGGGCCTCTTTTGCGGCTTGCCAGGTTCCTCTGAGGGCGGCGGAGAGGCAGATGTTCCAGGGCTCGCCTGTGACGGTGCGGCGGGCCTTCGCTGAGATGATCGCGGCCGACATAATGGCGCGGCGGTCATAGCCGCTCGAGTCGGCCAGCGGGCGAGTGTGCGCTGAGGCGAGGGCGCGTTTGGCGGCGATCTTCGCAAAGATCTCGCGGCGGCTGTAGGCACGGCGCTCTTCCGGAGCAATGGTAATGCGGTCTGCACGAAGATCGCGTAAGGCAGCAGACCACGAGAGAGAGCGGCGATGGGTCATCTAAGGCGTCCATCCAGGATAAGGTTGCCATAAAAGTGTAACCTGGCCTCCCTTGAAGTCAACCAAAAAAGTGTAAGGTTTTACAAAAATGGCAATCACGCGGGATCAGTGCCGCGCCGCGCGTGCCCTTCTGGAATGGACTCAAGACCGGCTGGCTGACGCGTCGTCGATTTCGAAGAAAACGCTGGTCGACTTTGAAGCGGGCAGACGCACACCATACGACCGCACCATTGCTGACATCAGACGCTCCCTTGAGGCAGCAGGAATCGAGTTCATCCCCGAGAATGGGGGAGGAGCCGGTGTCCGGTTTCGAGCGAGACGAGATGCCAAGACGGAGAGCTGATTGAGCCGCTCCATAGGAAGGTCAGGACTGCGAAGGCTTCCTGTTCTCGTGGGGCGGCGTGCCGGTCGTTCGAAGGGGCGCTGACCCCTTTGACTCTGCCAACGCGGCATCGAAGGCGCGGATTGCGAACTTGCGACGGGAGAGGGCGCGCCGCTCGTAGCGGTCGAGGGCTGCCAGTTCTTTAGCAAGGTCGGCCAGCAGTCGGGCCTCACGTGCTTCGCCGGATTTGGGGCCTCGGTTCAAGTCAGCCTGCGCCTGCCCGCGGACGAGCTCCGCGTGCAGGCTCGGGTACGAGCCGCGGACAGTCCCAGAGCACAACCAAGTGGAGCGGATCTGGCTCGATCTGCGCGAGCACTTCCTATTGCAGGGTGTGCTCGGCGGCTACCACGCCATCGTTGCTGTCTGCTGCGGAGCTTGGAACGCATTCATGCCGGCGCGCCTCAGTTCTAATCGCCTGTTTCATACCGCTGAGCGGTGCGAGGCCGAGGAAAAGCGGAACGCGTCAGGGCGCATGCGCGCCGGTATATGGAGCCAAACAGGAAATATACTTGCAGGAAACTCGGCCTGCTCGCATAATTTCTCATACAAGGAGGGGCGCAGATCCACCATGATGATGAAGCTCTCCGGCCTAGATTCCGGACGAGAGTAATCTTTAGCCGCCAGCCTAAGAAGCCTTTGCCCACTCCTCAAATAGACCATGCGTCGCGTGAGTCTCTATTCCTGGCACTCCAATTCCCGCACCGGCAGGGGAACATGCAGTTCTAGCGCAAAGATCCGGACTTGAATCTGACGAGAAACCTCAACAAAGCAACCGCACAACCATAAGAGCAGCTTCTGTAAATTTGGAACCGACCCATCAACTCTCAAGGATTTAGGGGTTCGACGGTGCGAGCGACGTTATCTCGGGCGAGAGAGGCTCTTGAAATGCAACCTGTGGAGCAATGCCATGGAAATTGCTGGTAATCCTCCGATCCAAGGCGGGGTTGGGTTTAGCCCAGCGCACCCGGGGGCCGAAGCCGCTACGTCGAACATCGCGGGCCGGCTGGAACGCCTGCCGATGACAGCCTATCAGCGCAAGATCTTCGCCATCATCGCCTCGGCTTGGCTCGTCGATCAGGTTGACGTCGCGCTCCTCACGTTCCTGCTCGGCTCAATCGTGGTCGCCTTCGATCTCACCCCGACGCAGGCAGGCCAACTCGCCGCGATGACGTTCGCAGGACAGCTGGCCGGCAACATCCTGGCTGGCACCGCCTCCGATCGGTTCGGACGCAAGATGGTCTTCCAAGTCACGATGATCGTCTGGGGCTTGGCCAGCCTCGCGGCGGCCGCGGCCTGGAGCCTCACCGCCCTGATGGTCTGTCGCTTCCTGATCGGCGTGGGTGTCGGCGGCGAGGCGCCCGTCGCGCAGGCGATGGTGTCGGAGATCGTGCCCGCTAATGTGCGCGGCAAGTACATCGCCTTCATGGAGGGCTTCTGGGCGATCGGCTATGTCCTGTCCGGAGCCATCAGCTACTTCATCCTGCCCTATCTCGGTTGGCGCTGGGCCTTCGTCGTTGTCGGACTGCTCTCCGGCGTCGTGCTCCTCGTGCGCCGCGCCATGCCAGAATCGCCGCGCTGGCTTGCCGATCACGGCCGCCACGCGGAGGCTGATGCTGTCATGACGATGATGGAAGCCGAGGTGATGCGCCGCAGCGGAAAACCTTTGCCGCCGGTGCCACACCTCGCTGCCGCAGCGATACCCACGCCGCACCAGAACCCGATCGCGACGTTGTTCTCGCCCGAGTACCGGCTGCGGACCGTGATGGCCTTCGGAATGTGGTTCTTCGCGCTGATCGGCTTCTTCGGGATCAACTCGTGGATTGCCGTGCTCCTCAAGGAGAAGGGCTTCTCCATCGTGGGGTCGGTCGGCTTCGTCACCCTGATCACGATCGGCGGCATCCCAGGCTTCTTCACAGCTGCGCTGTCTCTGGAGAAGATCGGCCGCAAGGTGACGACGGCGGCTTTCCTGATCTGCTCGGCGGTTGCGGCCTACTTCTATGGCAACGCCGTCGACCAGACGACGCTGTTCATCACCGGGTTCATCATGCAGTTCTTTATGTTCGGCATGTGGAGCTGCCTCTACGCCTACACGCCGGAACTCTACCCGACTCGGGCTCGCTCGACGGGGGCAGGCTTTGCCTCGGCCTTCGGGCGGATCGGGGCGATCCTCGGGCCGATGATCGTGCCGGTTCTGGTGCAGAACTATGGACCGGCCGTCGCTTTCCAGGTCGGCGCGGGCGGCTTCCTGATCGCCGCCATGCTCGTCGTGACCCTCGGCGTCGAGACACGCGGAATGGTCCTCGAGAACGTCTCGCACTGAGCCTCGAAAGCCTGGCGCGTGGTCTCTATCACGCGCCGGTATCTGGGAAACAACGGGGATTTTCTTGTGTCAGAACCTATGGTGGACATGCGCGGCCGCCCGTCCTTTCTGCATCCATTCTTCGGAGCAGACCCGGGGACGCCCTGACCTGACCGGGATTTTGAACCGAGCCGAGGTCGCGGCCCGCTCAGCGGGACAGGCTACAGATAAGGAGATCTCCGAGATGAGGACGATCGTACTCCTGTTTGCAGCTGGCTCGCTCGGGCTCGCCCCGGCTGCATGGGCAGCGGAAAGCGGCACACCGGCAGCAGATCCCGAGAATGATCGTCCGAGCGCAGGACATGTCACGAACTCGCCTGGGCCGAAGGATGCGAAGGGCACCCCTGGCGCAAGCCTCGAGACAGGCGCCAGCCGGACGGAAAAGTCTGACAGCGCAAAGCCAGGCGAAGCCGGCTCGACCGGACCTCGAAAGTAGCGGCAGAAACACTGACTGTTGATGGTGCTTCCGAGATCGGCGAGGCTGCGCCCAGCTTCGGCGCGCAGAATTGCCGGAAAGCTGCTATAGTGGTCATTTCCTTCACTCTGTCCTTGCCGTCGAAGGTGCGGTTGCCGACCGTGGTTGGAGGGGACTTTTGCCTCTCCTTAGTTGCCGGCACAGCCTTCGGCTCGCATTGACAGGTTCGGTTGGATCGAGAGCCAGGCACAGCATCTCCGTCCTCAATTTGGTCTTTCTGATGAGGTCCACCTTGTATCGGAGGGGTCATCATGTCCGACAAACTCAGGGACTACGCTCTCGGCCATGCCGAGCGGGAGTTGGTCCGCTTGAGCTTGCAGGATCAGTTGCTGGCGCCGTTCACCCGATCCGTGTTCTCGGCGGCCGGTATCGGTCCAGGCACGCGCGTTATTGATCTCGGGTGCGGCGGCGGGGATGTCAGCCTATTGTTGGCGGAAATGGTCGGCCTCACCGGACAAGTGCTCGCCGTCGACGGCGCGCCCGAGGCGCTGGCAGCCACAAAGGCGCGCTTCGAGCGAGCCGGCCTATCGCAGATCGATCTCGCCCAGCGCGACCTGTCAGATCCAGAAAGTCTTGATCTGCCACAAGGGTTCGACGCGGCGGTCGGGCGCTTGGTGCTGCATTACGTGCCCGAACGTGCGGCCCTCATCCGCCGCTTGACCGAAGTGGTGCGGCCCGGCGGAGTACTCGCCTTCGTCGAGATGGATATCTCCGTCAACGGCGGGGCCGATCCGTCGCCTCTCGCCATGCGGATGCTCGACTGGATGCTGAAGACGTTCCAGCGAGGTGGGTTCGAGCCGGATACCGGCTCACAGCTGTTCGCGCTGTTCAGGGGAGCCGGGCTCCAAGCTGAGCTGATGGCCACCTCGATCGTGGGCGGAGGCGCAGATAGCCCCGTAGCCCTGATGATCGTCGAAGTCATTCGCAGTCTGGCGCCCCGGATTATCGCTGCCGGAGTTGCCACAGCCGAGGAGATCGACGTCGACACCCTTGCGGAGCGTCTGCGGAGTGAGCCGGGTGCGGCCGGCCGATCCTTCTACTTGCCCCGTCTAACCGCCGCTTGGGCGCATACATCGGCAACTTGATGCGCTGTTGCCCTGTCTACCAGGGGACGGCGCGGGGCGCGTCACCTGGGGCTCACTGCCTTGGTTCCGCCAAAGCAGCATCGAGGGCGCGAACGGCGAACTTGCGACGGGAGAGGGCCCGCCGCTCGTAGCGGTCGAGGGCCGCCAATTCTTTGGCGAGATTGGCAAGGATGTTCGCTTCGCGTTCCTCGGCGGAGAGGGGGCTGCGAACAAAGCCGAGCTGCGCCAACCCTCGGAGGAACTCGGCGCGCAGGCCTGGATTGGCGTCGATATAGGGCAGGACGCTCTCCAGGATCTTGGCCTGGCGAGCGTCCTCCCGGTTGTTGCTCGATGTGTTTGGATCCTGCAGGGACCGGCTCAAGAGTTGCTGGCGGGCACGGCGCACCCGGGTGAGGTCGACTTGTGCTGGGCGGGTCCTGGCTGCGCGATCCGCTACGCTGTCGGCAAACTCGATTAGCGAGCTAGGGTCTTTTCGTGACGGGTGGTCTGCGCCCGAGACCAGGAAGCACCTCGATTTTCGAAGTCGGGTAGCCGTGTCCCGTCAACCAGCGCGCGTCATCGTCGGTGGTGACGAGCAAATTGTCAGTCGCGTGTTCGAAGGCCAAGATAAGCCGGTTTTCGCTGCGCTTCCATCCAGTTGATGGCTGGAGGACGATCGTCCGCGTCCCATGGGCGCGCCACTCGGCGAGCAGCGGGAACAATCGTGGGACCGTGACGATGATCGTGTCAAAGCCTGCCAGGACTCCGCGAACCTGTTGCCAGGGCCTGTCGTTCGGCGGCGGGAGATCGAATGCCTGACCTAAGAAGCGGAAGCCGTGTTGCCCGCTCTGAGGCAGCGTTAAAAAATCGAGGCTGTGCACACGCCGCAACACCGACGCGTCGGGATTGTTGGAGTTCCCGACAGCCACAAGGTGTAGTTGCACATGCTCCATCGCCTGGCCACAGGCGAGCGCTTCCGCGGCGGAGACCACTTCGTCCGGATCGTGCTCGGTTACGAGACAATACGTCGGGATCGCGTTCTCCCGCACCACGTTCGAAAGTGGTGCGCCGCCGATCTCGGAGCGTAACGTCTCGACGAGCTCGCGACTGTCCGGAAGGGTGATGGTTTGCCAGTGCCAGCGCGCAGGCTTTTCCCAACCTTCTCGCTCACTCCGGCAGTTCTGGAATGTCTTCTGAACCGAAGTCGCGGCAGAGGCCGGACGATCGTCGACGCTGGCCAAGTCGGCCGGAAGCGTGAGCCCGACGCGCGGCATGTTCTTGAGCAGAGCATCAAATTCCGCTGCGCGTGCTGCCGAATCCGCTATAGATTGCGCGAACAAGGGGGTTTGAATCAGGATCGCTGCGGGTGCGTCTTCGCGCGATACAGCCTCGTCAAACGCCATGTTCGCGCCGACGGAAAGCCACAGCCCTGCCAGACCGCCTCCCGCATCAGCAGCGGCCTCGAGACGCCAAAGCGCCCCCTGAATGAGCTTGGCGGTGACCAGAATGGACATGGCGCTTGGAGTGAGCCAGAGCAGGTACGGAGGCAATCCCGTTCGCTCCGGTTCGACGAGCGCCCGCCACAAGTATTCCGTAAAGGCAGGCCGCGCTGCTTGAGTGACGGCGCCCATCGGATCGGTGAAGTAGGTGAGACTTTCTTCGCCAATGCATGCATAGCGAGGATGATGGCTCTGCTCGAACGCCAGCATCCCTCGCGCGGTATACAGGACGGGATGACGGCGTCGCAGTTCACCAACGAGAGCCTGGCGCTGACGCGCCGCAACCCTGACCATGCTCTCCGGTCTGTAACGGTAGTCGAGACCCATCTCGGGCAAATAAGTGCCGTGAAACCCGCGAGCGAAAGCCTGTAGCCAGAACTCCCAGTCCTCGAAGCCCGCACGCAGGGTTTCGTCGTAGCGCAGGCCCGCATCGAATACGCGTCGATGAATGAGCGAGCTCGCCTCCATGAAGCTGCCGGCCAATAGGATGTGCAAGGGCGAGGCTGGTACCGCGACATGGCCGGACCAAGTCATGCCGAACTTGTTCAGCTGCGGATAGACCCAGCTGATGTCCGGGTGGGCTGCGAGGACTGCGAAGCCGCGCTCGACGCTTCTCGGCGTCAGCCGATTGTCGGCATCGAGCATGTAAAAGGCCTGAAGCTCCGGCCAGACGCTCAGCGCATAGGTGACGCCAGCGTTTCGCGCTGCACTCAAACCGCGATTCCGGGTTCGGACGTAGCGGACGCACGGGTTTGCCAGAGCGAGAGCCAAGCCGAGTGACTGGGTCTCAGGCATTGGGCAGCCGTCGTCGACGATGACAACGCGGCAGTCGATGGACGGGGTCTGCCCGAGCGCGGAGGTCACGGCTTCCGCAAGGAATTGTGGCTGCTTGTAGACCGGGATGACGATCACGACGGTGGGGCGATCCGGCGGGATCGGCGAGACAGGCCGACGTCGATCGACGGAACCGTGCCGGGGGCGCGCGGTCAGGGCGCTCATGTGTAGACGCGAAACTTGGTGAAGACGGCCCAGGTTCGATCTGTGCTCGACTCGTCGAGCGCCCGGACCGCGATCCGGAAATCCTGAGGCTCCGCGGCCGTGTGCGGCAGCAGGATCGAGATCTCGTCTGTCCGTTCGGTGGAGAGCATCAGGCGCTGAACGCGTTGCTCTGCCTCGGATGCGGCAGCCTCTGACCGCGATGCAGCTTCGGTCCTGAGCTCGACTTCGAGGCAGCTCGGCACCGCGGCGTGCACCGTTGCCTGCAGGATCAAGCCGAGACTGCCTGGCGGGAAGATGTCCGGGATGACCGCCTGCGCACCCGAGCAACAGAGGACCGCCTCGACCTCGGGCAAGTACAGCACGCGCGGCGTGGGCGACGCCTGCGAGCCTTCGTCGCGATCCTCCCCAGCGCGGGCGAGCACATCCGTTGGCACGGCACGGAGTGCGTGGGGCGCAGCTGGCTGGGCCTGCGCGCCGAGCGGCAGCAGCGTCGCCGGATCGTGTGGCGGCGTCGTTCCCGGCAAGGCCGCGTAAGCGCGGAAGGCCAGCGCGTGCGGGCCGACACTGAGACCGGTTTCCGCTTCGCACACCTGCGCGGCGACAAGAGGCTGATAGCCACTCAGGCCGAGTGTTCCGCACACGGCTTTCGTGGAGGCAGATTCGACGATGAGCGCGAGCGATCGGGCAAGACCGGCATAGGCGCGTGGCAGACCGAGCCGGATCCAGCCGTTACGATCAGGCGGGGGAACGTGCCACTCGGCTAGCACGGATCCCTCTTCGATGAGGACCAGGGCGACGCGCAAGGGTGAGTGGCGCTTGGGCGCGGCTGCGCAGGCGAGATCGATCGCGGCAAACCCCGTGCTGGCGACGGGGAGGAGCTGCCGCAGCGGCACGCCGGGGGTCAGCTCGATCTGCGTCTCGTAATCGGGTTCAGCCGTCGAGAAGGTGCAGGCCAGATGGGCAAGGCCAACATCGCCGATGAAGCGATCGAGATCAGCCCGCACGCTTGTCAGGGTCTCGACCTCGGCCCGAAGAGCAGCGACGTGCTGCGCGTGCTGGCTGGCCGCACGAGCGAGCGCTTCCGTGTGAGCGAGTAGGGACCCCAACAACGCGCGCTCGACGGGGGCCGCTTGCGGCACATCGAGGAAATGAATTTCTGGAACCGTGTCCGTCCCTTGCTGCCGTAGCCAGTTTTGCGCGTCCTGCATCAGGGCTGCCGACCGGCGTGTCGCAAGGAGCCCCAGGCAGGGCCGTGGCGCGAACGGCATCAATGCCGCTGCCCCCTCAGAGCCGCGGCAGATTAAGCCGGCCGCATCAACCCGCAGAACCTCGACGACATCGATGGCCTCTGGCAAGCCAGGACGGTGCGCTTCGGCGTCGGATGCGATGAGGATAGAGGCCGCCTGCGCGGTCCGCAGCCGCTCGCGGGTCGGGATGTTCCCCGGGGCGCCAGGTGGCGAGAGAGTGAATTCCGGTGACCCGATACCCTTGGACCCCACAGGGTCTTCACCGTCGTGACGCGAGGCTCGAGCCGCTCTCGCTGTCGTCCGTGGCTCGGAGGTGGCCTCGCGGGGGCGGTAACGCTTGCTCATGCTGACCCGGATTGCCTTTGGGGGAAACGGGTCTGGAACGCGTCCATGATCCGGCGCCAGAGGGCGAGACATTCCTGGTTCGTCGCGCCGGACCAGTCGCTCTCGCTCGGCACCCGTCCCGCTGCCAGGTCGTAACTGATGGCGCGGCGCTGCGTGAGTTGTCCCTCCCAGAGCGCCGCGCCCAAGTCGCCGAGATCGGCGCGCAGATTCTGAAGGTCCGGGGCTTGATGTCCACGGCGCGACGTGGGCACAGCGGTCGGCACGACGAGGAACGGCTTACCTGCCGCACGCACGGCCTCGACGGTCTCTCGCACGGCCCAGCGGTCGGTCGTGTCGCACCGCGTGGGAATGGCGACGATATCGGCGGCAGCGAGGGCGGAAGCCGTCATCGCCGTCTGGCCCGCCGCCGTGTCGATGATGCAGAAGTCCATGGCGATGGTGCGCTCACGGGCGTGGGCGATGAGAAGTTCGAGCTCCTCGACCGTCTTCGCAGCCACGGTCATCGGCCAGGGGGCGGTCCGCCGGGATGCCCAGGCCATGGCTGTGTGCTGTCCCTGGTCGGTGTCAATCAGGAGAGAGCGCAACTGGGCATGCGCGAACAGGGCCGCGAGCAGAATGCTGAGTGTGCTTTTGCCCGCGCCGCCCTTGCGGGCCGCCACCGTCACGATGTGCATGCGCGGTTGCCGGGATAGGCGGCGACTGCGGAGCCGCGGCGCGGCTCAACCTTGCTCGCCCGCGCAGTCTCACCCAATGCACGCAGTTCGAGCGGCGCCATTTCGGTGGTTGCGTGGGGCGCCATCCTCGCTCGGGCTGCCGGACGGTGATGCATCAGGACGGTGCCGCGCCGGCGGCGGCCCGGCGCGCGTCGATCCGGCGCGCGAGCGTGGCCTTCGCGTTCTCGGAAATCTCACCGTCCGTCTTGCTCAAGGCTCCGCAAACGGCGTCGGCCCTTTCGCGGTCGTCGGGCAGATGGCCGTCCGTCTCCAAGATGATCTTGCGCCACGCACAGCTGATGATCTCGGAGCGTGGAAGCGGCGGGCATCCATCGACATAGCAGGCGGCCAATTTCCGTTGGCTGTAGATGTCGCCCGAGATCGCATTCGTCACCAGGGCTGAGGCATCGTCCTCGTCGCGTCGTGCCTGGAACGCGTGATGAATGATGTAGCCCGTGCCAACGACCGAGATCAAAGCAGCGCAGATCGCGAGGACGTTGATCAAACCATTCGCGAACTTGCCGTCGAATTTCATGCGCTGAGAACCGGGGGAGCGTCGCGGTGCGAAGGAGTTGACTGCGCTCGACAGATCTTCCGCCCCGTTCGAGACCTGTGCGTGCGCCGACCTCTTCTGCCTTGATGCTGTTGGGTTCGCAAGCGCCCGAGCAGCCTTCCCAGCAAAGCCGGCGGGTGCGGCCGACGGCTTCTGGACAGCCCCCGGGTGCGGGAGGGCAGGGCGGTCTGCCAAGATCACCGGATCAAACGACTCCGTCGTGGGGATCCGACATCGCCGCATGGGGGCTGAGATCGGGAGCTGTTTCCCATCATCCCGGGCACAAGGCTCGCTTTGGCCGCGAGCGTGGAGAAGCCGGCGGCCTGCGCTACAGTCAATTTAACGAATCCGTCGTCCAGATCGATCGGACCAGGCGGCCCTCATGCGAGGTGCCAGCCGAGTTCGATCTCGCTCACATGGTACATCCGAGCCTCGGTGCTCTCAGCGATGGCAAGCGCGACGGCTGCACGTGAGGCGCCGTGCTCGAATTGGTTTGTCCAATATGTCAGACCCGCGGCTTCCAGATGCCGCCCTAAGGCATTCTCGTAGATCATGTCCACGTACTGCGCGTTGGTCAGGCTTCCTGTCTTCGCCTGTACTTCGGGCGCGGTCAGAAAGGCTTGAGCCACCGCGTCGAGGGACGCCCCCTGTTTCACCTGGTTGGTCCAGCTGCTGAGGCCAACCGCGTCGGGTGCGCGATCCAAGACGGCGTAGTAGAGGCGTGCCACGTTCGCGGTGTTCGCGTCGGGCACGAAGACGCCCGCGTTGAGCGCACTCTGAATGTTGACCACATGCTCGGGCGAGAAGGCGAAGCCGAGCGACACATCGGCCCGAGAGGCACCTTGAGCGAGTTGACCGGTCCAGTAGCTCAGGCCGGCCGCGTCCGAGTGCCGATGCAGGGTCGCGCCGTAGAGCTGCTCGACGAAGGCCGCGTTGTCGAGCGCGCCGGCCCGGGCCTGGCCCTCCGGCGAGGCGAGAAAGGCCTGCGCCAGATCGCGGACTGTGGCGCCGGACTGGAGGCTCGCCGTCCAGCCCTCTAGGCCGAGGGGATCGGGTGCCCGCCCGAGCAGCGCGTCATAGAGCGTGAAGACCTGACCACCCGGACTCGCGGCATCGTGGACAATGGTTCCGAACGGTGCTGCGCTCCGGAAGACCGCTGGCACGCCGAGATCCTGCAGCATCGCGAGGTCGAGTGGTGAGATCGCACGAGACTGTCCTGCTGGTATCCCTGTTCCCCCGAGAAGATCGTGGCTGGCTGCGTCCGCGCTGCTGTTGCCAACGTGGTAATATTGCTCGCCGTTCTTCACTGTCGTGACGGGAACGGTACCGCCATAGACGGCTTGGGCATGCGCGCCGGTGAAGACAGCGCTTCCGTCCGGGCGCACGCTGACGAGTTGATCCCACGTCGATTCCGTGGTGGCGGCAAGCGCGCCGGTGCTCGAGTCACGGCTTCCGGCGATCCCGAAGCCATGCGCGATTTCGTGGGTGAGCACCGTGATCGCGTCGTAGCGGCCCGCCGGGACCATCGAGGGCAGAGAGGGGTCGGGGTTGAGATAGAAGCTGCTCGTCAGCATGGCACTGTTGACATCGATGGTGATGTCGGGCGCGCTTCCGTTCGGATCGACGCCGCTGATGAGTTCGGCAACGACGCCGCTCTGGACGACCGAGCGCGTGCCGTCGGTGCCAGCGAACGCCATGGTTCCAGGCCCGCATTGCGCGAGAACCCCAGCACCGAGAGATATGACATTGACCGCGACGTCGACGGACCCTTTGCCGTCGATGTACTGAGACCAGGCATTGAGCGCAGCCTGAACATTGCTTACGAGCAGTGCATCTTGTGAGCGCTGCTGCGGGTCGTTCAGCGTGACCGTGTAGGTGAAAGACATGCTTCGCACTCGCCTCGGAAGACCCGCCTGACGTCTCTCGTATCGCCAAGCCTGTCATTTCGGATGTCCGGCGACGTACAGTGCTGACGTGGCGCCGATGCGGCCTAGAATCGGATCAGCGTGTGGTTCGTTCGCGCCTCCGGGCAGGGGAGGCGTGAGGCCCATGCACGCGCCGACCTATCGGCAAGGACCGGTGTCCACGGCCTCCACGTGTCAGAACATCACCTTCTCGTTCATATCGAGCCAATCGAGCTCCGCCGGGGCAGCGGGCGGCACGTAGAGCGGCGCCGTGACGGCCGGACGGGTCTCGGGCTTCGGGCGCGAGGCGGGCAGGGTGACCTGAGCGGGAGCGACCCGCGGCAGGAACGCGCTGGAGAAGGCGGCCGCGATGGCGAGCTCGACCGCGCGCGGACTGCGGGCGTACCACTCCGCGGTCTTCGCACCCATGATCTCGGCGGCTCGATGCGCGGCGATGAAGGCGAGTTCGGGCCCCGTGCTGCCTTGCGGCGCCGGACGCATCTGCCCCACGCCGCCTTCGACCAGCGCGCTGGCGGCCGCTTCCAGCTCGGCGCGGCCGGCTTCGACCCGCTGAAGCTGCCGCTCGACGTCCTGCGCCTCCGGCGTCAGGGTCTGACCGTCCTGGGTGAAGGCGTAGGTGCCCGAGACGCCGACGAAGTCCGGGTCGAGCAGGACGCTGATCGCATCCGCCTCGGGCAGGAAGGGACGGACCCGCAGCCAGAACGGGACGTAACTGCCGATCCAGCGGCCCTGCTCGTCGATGAAGCGGTTGGCCTGCCCAGTCACGTCACCGAGATAGGCGACGGGGCGCCACGCGCCGGTGTCGGATTCAAACGCGACGGGATACTCACGCGCCGCCCGGAGGATCTCCGTGTGGATGAGCGGAACGGTAAGCCGCTGGCGCGCGAAGCTGAACGCCGTCGGGAAGCTCCAGCGGAGGTTTTGCAGGCGGTCAGGCCGCAGGGGAACGCGCGGGTGGCTCACGGCCTCGGCGCTCCCTGGGGCATGGAGGATCCCGACGCGGAGCCGCCGGCTTCGGCCCGCAGGCCACGCTCAGCGCGATGGCGGTCGACGAGCCTCTGCAAATTAAAGAGCGAGAGATCGTGGAGGGTGACGAGTTCGGCGAGCGGAAAGCCGTGATCGGTGACGAGCGCGGGAAGCGCCTCGCGCCGCGCCGCCGGCGGCGCGAGCACGCACAAGCCGTCGATCTCGACGCCCTCGTCCCCGATCCGCAGCCGCAGTGGCCAGTCGACCAGCAGGCCGCGCTCCGCCATGGCGCGCGTGTAGGCGGCCGTGCGGGCAGAATCGCCGGCGTAGACCTCCAGGAGACTGATTCGGCGCGTCGCGGCCGGAGAGAGGGCGCCATTCTCAAGGAAAACCGGTGCGCCGGCAGTGTCGGCACTTGTCTCGGTGTCCTCGATCAGGACCGCGCCCTGGGAATCGTTCGCATCTGCAAAAACAACCGAGAACGGATAAGCTTCCAACAACAGCGGCCTGGGCAGGCCCCGCTCTAAATCTCGCCGCAATGTCAGGTCATGGGGCGCGGATAACGAGATGAGCGCGACGAGCTCGAAAGCTTCACCGACGCGACGCCAGACCAAAGGGTAATGATGCGCGAGCGATTGTGCCTCAACGGCAACGATCGGCAGAAGCTGCACGTGGCCGAGGGCTGGATACTCAGTTAACTCGTAGAGACGAGCAGGGTCGTTTTGTTGAAGCGGGCGAACCGATCGGTTCATCGGGGCTAATCACCTCGGTACAGAGTCGTACCGTATTTCGGGGCGGGATCTCCTCTTAGCACGATCAGTGTTGCTCTGGGGCCGCGCCTTAAGGTTAATTTGCGAGCGGCCGCGACGCTCGGTAGTTCCCCCCGCGGAATCCTCAACAAAACCTTTCCAAGCCGGCTCGAATGCCCTTGACGCGGTGCGGCGTACAGTGGAATAGAAACGTACAGTTAAGTGCGGATTAAAAACCGCCAGGACGAGGGGGTCTTTCCGGTGAACAGCGTCGCTCCGACGCGCGGACAAGTGTCCGTGCGAACGATGGAGGTCGTCCGCGGCATGTTTGCGCTGCGGTATTCAGCAACGGCGGTGGCCGGCGTTGCTCCGCGCGTGGTCGTCTCTGTTGATCCGGACCACGCCCAGGACGTGAAGATGCTGTTCAGCCCCGGTGCCACTGCGGGAATTCTTCGGCAGCCCGGTGATCTCTGTGTCGTGACGGCCGAGCGCGAGGCGACGGTCCTGCTCACGATTCTAGGGCAGGGCAGTGATCGGCCCGAGGCCGTCACCCTGGAGCTTGATCGTCTCGATCGCGAGATTCCGGCTCTGGGCCGGAGAGCCTCGCGCGCGGCGCTCGCTGCCCCCGAAGCGCCTGCGGCGCGGAACGGGGCGGCTGCTGATCGCGCCGTGCCGCTTCGTATCGCGGGGCATGTTCAGAACCGGGGCGACGTCTTCGTCACGAGCGGCGAGTGGTTGGGCGACCCGAACGGCTCGGCCCGGATCGAGGGGTTCTCGGTTCAGTGGCCGCGCCGGCCCGCCAACGTCGACATCTCTTACGGATGCGCGCTGCTGGGGCTCGGGCGCATGCCTGACGTCGTCGCCGGTGAGTATGTCGGCACCCGCATGCAGGCGCGCGGGGTGAATGGGGTCAGCTTCAGCCTGATCGGGCAGGAAGCCGACGCTTACGCACTGATCGTCGAGGCCCGCTTCAGCGACGGCACGCATTTCGGGCCGGCCCTGGCGCCGGTCGATCTGAGGGGGGCGACGGGGCGCGAGCACCTCGTCGCACTACGCCTGCAGCTTTCCGAAGTGAAGGCGCGGGGACAGCGGCCGGCCGCGCCGCGTGCAGCGGTCGCGGCGCCGCGATCTGAGAACGCCGCGCGCAAGCCGGCACGCATCTTCCGGGCGCCGCGCTCTGCGGCCGCCATCTGATTAGAGTTTAGAGGGGCAGGGGGAACAAATGGCCGACGCGTACAGCGCACCGGTAAGTCAGATCCTGGACAACATTGCCAAGAACCACGGCAATCCGTCGTCGACAGGTGGTCTGCAGAAGGCGCTCGAGAATGTTCTCTCGAAGCTGCCGAAGGGCCAAGACGACACTTCTTCGGTGCAGGTCCAGAATGTCACGTCGGGTGAGATCTCGACGGCGCCGGTCGTGAACGTCGATACCTCGCAGGGCTTCAACGTTCAGAATGTGAGCCAGTCGAGCATCATCAACCTGACGGGCGGCGGCTCGGCCACCGGCACGGCGAACAGCAGCCAGGATCAGGTCGTCATCATCGGTGACGGTACCAAGGCGCAGGTTGGCCTGACCGGTGACGGCGGCGCGACGGTCCAGGCCGGCTCCGGTGACTCGAGCGTCACGCTGGGCAAGACCGGGGATTCGAGCGTCATCGGCGGTACCGGCGATCTTACCGTCAACGGCATGGGGTCGGGGAAGGTCGCGGTCGATCTCACCGCGACGACCAACGCGACGGTGTCGGCCGGCGGTGGTGACGACAGCGTCACCCTCGGCCAGGGCAGCTACAACCTCAATCTCGGTTCGGGCCACAACACCGTTACGACCCAGGCGCACACCTCGTCGGGCTCGAGCAACCGGCCGGCTGCCGTGGCGGCCAATTCCCATGACGGCTACCAGGTCAGCGTCGATGGCTCCAACCGCATCGTGCTCGACGACGGCCAAGGTCATGTCTCGACGCTCGCGAACGTCAACGTCGTGCAGTTCAGCAACGGCTCGACCTTCGTGAAGGCGTCGACGGCGGACGAGGCCGTCATCGCCCGCATGTACGAGGCAGTCCTGAACCGCACGGCGGATTCCGCCGGCATCTATGGCTGGTGGGACGCCTACAACAGCGGCCAGCTCTCGCTGAAGCAGGTTGCCGACTCGTTCCTCGGCTCAGCCGAGGCGCAGACGCACGGCTTCGGGCCGAGCATGGACACGACGAGCTTCCTGACGAACCTCTACCAAAACCTCCTGGGTCGCTCGCCCGACACCGCAGGTCTGGCGTACTGGAGCAACGCGCTGAACTCGGGCGCCATGTCCCGGGCCGACGTCCTGATCGGACTGACCGCGTCCACTGAGGGCGCGACGACGAATAGCGACAGCGTCCTGTTCTCGACCGTGTCCGGCGCTGGTCAGGACCACACGCCGCACAACTTCGACGTCATCCCGGACGGCTCGCAGACCGTCTCCGGTGGCGCCGGCTTCGACGTCGTCAATTTCGGTGGCAACAAGGCCGAGTTCACGACGAGCCTCGACGTCGACCGCGTCACGGTCTTCAATGCCCAGACCGCCTCGACGACCACGATGGACCACGTCGACTACGTCAAGTTCGGCGACGGCAGCGTGCTCATCAATGCGGCGAATGCCGACCAGGCCGTTATCGCCCGGATGTACGATGCGCTCCTGAACCGCTCCGCGGACTCGGCTGGTCTCCAGTACTGGTGGAATCAGAACGAGAGCGGGACGAGCCTGCACGACATCGCGCACTCGTTCCTCAACAGCCCCGAGTTCCAGGCGAGTTCGAGCAATCTGTCGAACACCGCCTTCATCGACCAGCTCTACCACAACATGTTCGGCCGATCGGCGGAGCAGGGGGGCCTCGATTACTGGAACGACCAGCTCACGAAGGGCCTGTCGCGCGAGGATCTGGTGGTCAACATCGCGAAGTCCCTCGAGGCGGGCCAGGATACGGCCGACTCGATCAAGATCATCGACCACACCCACACCTACTAAGATCGCCGAAGAGGCGGAGAGGGGGGCCGGGCGTATTGCCCGGCCTTTTTCACTTGGGGAGGCTGGTGAGGCCTCAGCCTCGTCGGCTGGCTCCATCGAGCGCACGCTCGGTTGGGGCAGTCTGTGCTATCTGCCCCGAATCGGCCTCACCGGCATGAAACGGGGTGGTGGCTGCCAGTACGCTTGAACGGAAGGATGCACGCGGTTGGCCGGGGGACACGCTGCCCAAACCTTTGCGCCGTCGACCCGCACCGTGCTCCACGTCGGGTGCGGAATCTACGCGCCCGAGAAGCTGCATCCGGCCTTCCGCGACGGGTCCTGGCGCGAGGTGCGCATGGATCTCGACCCGCGGGTGAAGCCCGACATCGTCGGGTCGATCACGGACCTGTCGGCCTTCCGGGACGGGACGGTCGAGGCGCTGTGGTCGTCACACAATGTCGAGCACTTGCAGGATCATGAGGTGCCACTGGCCCTCAGGGAATTCCGGCGGGTCCTCAAGGGTGATGGCTTCGCGCTGATCACGACGCCGGACATCGAATCGGTGGCAAAACTCGTGGTCGAGGGAAAACTTGACGCGACCGCCTACGTCTCGCCGGCCGGCCCCATCACCGCGCTCGACATGATCTTCGGGCACCGCGCCTCGATCCAGGCCGGCAACCACTTCATGGAGCACAAGACGGCGTTCACGGCCGAGCGGCTGGGACGGCTTCTCCTGGAGGCCGGATTCCCGAAGGTGGTCATGCGGCGCGGCACGAATTTCGACCTCTGGGCGGTGGCCCTCATGCCGGATGCCGCGCCCCCGGAGGCCTATCTCGGCACCGTGCGGCAGCAGTAGCGGCGGCTACTCGCCCGTGCGCGTTCTCCTCGTTCACCAGAGTTTTCCCTCTCAGCTGATCGCCGTCCTCGAAGCGCTGGAGCAGCAGGGCGACGTCGAGCTCGCCGGGATCGGAATGAACGCCTACGCCCGGAAAGGCCTGCGGTACCGGCAGTACAGCCCGGCACCGGTCCAGCCGACGGGTGACATCGTCATCGACGATCTGGCGTCGAAGGCCACGGTGGCGTCGGGGGCTGCGGCCGCGGCCCGAGCTCTGAGCTACGACGGGTTTGTGCCCGACATCATCATCGCGCATCCGGGCTGGGGCGAGGCGCTCTACTTAAAAGATCTGTTCCCGCGGGCAAAGCTCGTCTGCTACTGCGAGTATTACTATCTGCGCTCGGGCGGTGAGGTGGATTTCGACCCTGAGTTTCCGCCGGCCTCGCCCGAGATCCTGCACCGGATGCGGGCGCGAAACGCCATCACGCTGGCGAGTCTCGACGACGCGGAGGTGTGCGTCTCGCCGACACCGTGGCAGCGCTCGACCTTCCCGGAGCTGATTCGGCCGAAGATCGAGGTTATTCACGAGGGGATTGTCGTCCCGGCGGAGGTGCCGAGTGGCAACGGTGCTTTGGAACAGGCCGGAGAGGGGCTGATAGTCACTTACGCGGCGCGGCACCTGGAGCCGCACCGGGGGTTTCACACCTTCATGCGGGCCCTGCCGCGGCTCCTCAAGGAGAACGCCAAGGTTCAGGTCCGCGTGATCGGCGCGGAGAGGGGTGGCTACGGGGCGCCCCCGTCCGATGGGCGCACCTGGAAGGAGGTGCTGCTAGCGGAAGTCGGCGGATCGCTCGACCTGTCGCGTGTGCAGTTTCTGGGTACGGTCGAGCGGCAGCGCTATCTCGACCTGCTGCGGCGCTCGGCCCTGCACGTCTACTTGACGTACCCGTTTGTCCTGTCGTGGTCGGCCCTTGAGGTGCTGGCACTGGGTGGCGCGATGGTCGCATCGGACACCGCGCCGGTGCGGGACTTTGTAGAGAGCGGCGACGGGGCCGAGCTCGTCGACTTCTTCGATCCGCGGGGGCTGTCGGCCCGATTGAAACAACTCCTCGCCCGTCCCGCTGCCCGCGCTCGGCTGAGTCAGCGCGCCCGTGAGATCGTCGTCGAGCGGAAGCTCACGCGGGAAGACGGCCGAACGGGCTGGCTGCGACTGATGTCGTCCCTCTGAGAGGGGAGGGCAGACGACGCGTCCTGAATCCGGTGAGGCTCGTCTGAAGCGGGCCGATGTGACGGCCCGGACGGATTGCTGAGATGGCCGATGGCGCCCGATGTTGCGGGCGCAAACAGGCTTTGAAGTTCTCGAATAGCCGGCTTGAGCACGAGCGCCGTGAAAATTTCTCGCGTATTGTGGCGATCGACGCGGCCCGCGTTGTTATGGTTAATGCGGCCTTAACCTTTCGGGTAGAGCATCGCATCAGTTGATGCAGTCCTACGGATTGCGATGCGGCCGTTGTGCTCAGTCGCTCTCGTGGCAGCAAAGATTTCGGCGGCCCCACGGGGTCAGCTGTCCAGTCGACCGGTGCTTGTCGGCTGACTTCCCGAACAGGACCACGGGCAAGTCTCTTGGCCGAACCGCGGTTATTTGCGCAGCGCTCCTGTCCCTGAGCGGTTGCATCCACCCGCCCCGCGCGCCGGTCCAGTCGGCATTTGGCCCGCAGACCGAGGAGGTCGCGGGCGATCCCAAGGCGGCGTTCGCCTTTCACACGGACAGGGAATCGCGAGCCAGCGGCCCGCGCGTCGGCGTAGACCCCATTCGAACCCTTGAGCGGGTGGCCGCTGCCCGGCTGAAGTGGCAGGCTGAGCCACCGGCCGATTATTCCGTGGCCGAGCAACCCTCCGGGCAGAGCAGGGGCGGGCCTGTGGTTTCTGCAAAGCTCATGGATCCCCTCACGACGGGCGCTCTCCGGGGTAAAGTCGGCTATGACGCCGAGGCCGTGATCAGTCGCCTCTTGGACGAGGGCACGAGGGCTGCTCGGCCCATCTGCCTGCATTGCTGACCGGCTTCGGGTCGGGAGGAGCCGGCAAACCGGCAACTCCGGCCGGTCGGTGCGGGTGCGCCCGGAAGTCCGCGGCCGTCGGACGCGTAGACCGAATCAAGCGGCTTGGTTTGCTAAGCTTCTGAAGATCGGGGAGGTCAGAAAGCTCTGTCGACTTCTCGGCAGCGCCGAGGCTTGCCTTGAAAGCGCACCCATAATTCGGCGCCAGAGCTCCAGACACTCCGTGTTCGTCGGTCCCGCCCAATTCGTCTCGCTCGGGACGCGGCCGGCGGCCAGATCGTAGCTGATCCCGCGTCGTTCGGTCAGTTGTCCCTCCCAGACTGCGCCGGCGATGTCCGACAATTCCTCGCGCAGGAGCCGGACGTCATCGGCCTCGCGTCCCCGGCGCAGAGCGGGAGCCGCCGTCGGCACGACGAGGAAAGGTTTGCCGGACGCGCGGACGTCATCGACCGTCGATCGCACCGCCCAGCGGTCCGTGGCCCCGCACCGGGTCGGCACGACGACGACGTCCGCCAGTGCGGTGGCCGCTTCGCCGACCTCCGTGAGGCCGGCCGGCGTGTCGATGATGCAGAACTGGACCATGCGTTCGCGGGCGCGGGAGACGATCAGGTCGAGCTCGCGAGTGTCCCCGAGGGTGACGACGACCGGCCACTCGGAGGGGCGATGCGCGGCCCAGGCTTGCGCGGTGTGCTGGCCGGCGTCCGTGTCGATCAGCAGGGCGCGCAAGCCCGTGTGCGCGAACATGGAGGCGAGCAAGATGCTGAGCGTGCTCTTGCCGGCACCGCCTTTGCGGGCGGCCACTGTCACGATGTGCATGGTCAATCGCCGCTCCAATACTGAGAGTGGGCCAGCGTTCGAAGATTACCTACGGATTTGGCTGCTATCGCCACCCCCGTTAGGCCTCGCCTATTTCCGGGCCGCCGCGCCGGTCTGGTCCGGTGCGGTCGTCTGGGCCGCGCCACCGGGTTGATCAGACCAGCGTATCGCCCGGTCGTGCCATGTCTGCCGTTTCCGAGAGCGCCGGCCGCGAGTCCCGCCATCAGCGCGCGGCGCGGAAGATCCGGGCGGGCTTGCGCGGCTCGGCCTTAGCGGGGCCCGCCCCGTTAAGACCGCGCGCGCCCGCGGGCTTCTGCGCCCGCGCGCCCATCTCCGAGAGTTGAAGGCGCAGGGCAACGAGATGTTCGCGGCCTGTCGGGCCCATCAGGTCCACCGGCGCCAGGGCCGGGCCGAAATACGTGCCGTCGCTGAAGGCGGCTTCGACGATGAGGGCGTAGGCATCGGCCGCGTCTCCGATCAGGTTGAGCGAGATGCCGTTGATCCCGCGGCCCTGTCCCCGGGTCCCGACAAATTCCCCGGCCACGACGTCGGGCATGCGCCCGAGGCCTCCGACTGCACACCCGTAGGCTACGTCAACGTCGCCGGGCCGGCGCGGCCATTGCAGCGAGAAGCCCTCGAGCCGCGCCGAACCGTTCGGGTCCCCGAGCCACTCGCCCGCGGAGACGAACACGTCGCCCTGGCGCTCGATATGTCCGGCGATCCGCAGCGGAATGAGGCGCTCCGAGGCGCTCGCGCTCTGCGGAACCGGGGCGGAGAGGGCCGGGAGCGGTGCGCTGGCGCGCGGCTGCGGAGCGGCCTGGTCGAGCCGGTTGAGCTCGAGCCTGACCGCGTCCGCGCGGCCGAGATTCTTCCCCTGCTCACCCAGGGTCGTGATCAGGATCGTCGCCTCGCTCTGGGCGCTGAGCACGCACAGATCACCCGGCTGACGCAGAACACCCCCGGCGGCGCCAGGGCTGAACAGCATCTCGACCTGGTCGGCCTCGTCCGGGTCCGGAGCCACGAGAACCCGCAGTGGGACGCCCGGGAGGGCCGTGGCCGCGTAGCGCAGCGTGAACATGCCGCGTCCGATCTGCATCGCGCGCACGGATGCCTGACCGCGACTCCTGTCGACGCCGTTCATGACCTCAGCCCCTCGCTGTGCCGTTCTACCGTTTGTTAACGACTTTTGCTGATAGGAGCCGTTGATCGCCTGTTTTGGTAGCGGCGGTCAAGGGCTGATTCGGCCGTATGAACTGATACGTTCCTCCGAGATTAGTCTCGATTGTGCGTCAGCATCGGAGCCTTGCCCGAGCGGGGCACATGGGAAGATGCAGCTATAGCGCTCCGGCCGATAGATCGCCGACAAATTAGAGAGCTGCCTTGTGCGGGTTGAAGCCCGCCCGTGCTTGCCGATTTTTTCGGCACAACTGAGTTGTCCGGCGTTCCTTCGCACCGATTGATTTCGCGCCGCTTCGCAAGGCAGCTCTGCTGCTTTTGAAGGCGGGTGCGAGCGCCTCAAAGCGCGGAACCGTACCGGAAAATGTCCTATGTTGCATTTTGGTACCAGACAAGGGGCGCTGCGCCGCGTATCTACTCCGCCCAGGCTTATCCACAGGGGTGGAATACCGAGGGCATTTTTGAATGTTCTCAGGGCTTTGGGGCGTCCCGGCTCGAAGCGCGCGAGTGGATATCCGGTGGGTACCAAGACGGGAGCGCATGCCGCTGCAACGGCTGCCGCCAAGCCCGCGACCCGCACTCGAGGACAGGCCAGGGTTTGCTCGTGCTGCTTATAGGTTAAGTTGCCTATGTCGGCTCTGCTGCCCCGGAGGCCGATCCATTCAGTTGGAGGGGGTAGCAATTGGCACATGACGCGTACACCGCGCCGGTCGGTAAGATCGAGCGTAATATCGAAAAGAACCCGCAGGCGGATGGCCTGAAGAACGCCCTTGAGAATGTTCTCTCAAAGACGCCCAAGGGTGGCAACGAGGGTCCTGGAAACAGCGACCACGCGTCTGGCCGGGGCAACAGCGACCACGCGCCTGGTCAGGGCAACAGCGATCACGCGAAGTCTGCGCCTGAGATCAGTCCCGCGCCGGCCCTGCAGACCGTGCCCGCGGCTGCGCAGGATCAGGCGCATCCGGCCTCGGGTGCCCATGGCGCGGCAACCGTGGCTGCGGCTGGGCAGGATCATGCGCTCCACACGTCCGGCGTCCTGTCCGACGGATCTTCGACGGTTTCCGGCGGCACGGGATCCGGCGTCCAAAGCTTCGGCGCGAAGAAGGCGGAGTTTGTGGCGAGTGTTGGGGCGGACCATGTGACGGTCTACAGCGCCCAGGCGGACACCTCGACGAGCGTCAGTCATCTCGAGCAGGTGACGGTGGGCGGGCACGCCGTGCTGATCGACGCCAGCAACGCTGATCACGCGGTGATCGCCCGGATGTACGATGCGGTGATGCAGAGCGATGCCAGCGTGAGCGGGCTTGAGCACTGGTCGGCCGCACATGATCAGGGCACCAGCTTGCAGGAGATCGCGCACGCCTTCCTGTCGAGCCCCGAGTTCCAGGCGAGCGCGGGCAAGCTGACGGACGGCGCCTTTGTCGATCAGATCTACCACAGCCTGTTCGGCCAGGAGGCGAGCCACTCGGAGTACGCGCAGCTGACGAATCAGCTGGCCAAGGGCCTGTCGCGCGAGGATCTGGTGGTCAGCCTGGCGAAGTCGCTGGAGGCACCGGCGCAGGCCGAGCAGGGCATCACGATCGTCGATCACACGCACGGCCACTGAGGCTGACGCGTGCTGGGGGGCGGAGGGCCGGGCCATGCGCCCGGCCTTCTCGCGTGTGGCTGAGTCTTAACAGAGCAGGCGAATCACCCTGCCACGGGTGGGTACCGGCGGACGTCTGGGAATCCGAATTTGTTTGGCTGAGGGTTCATCGCATGCCGGAGGTTTCGCTGACTTGGAGCACTCTCACCGCTGCCACGGATCTAAACGAAAGCTGAAATCTCCGGGCCTCGTCCGGAGCCGCCGTGACAGTTCTCTGTAAAGGTTTGCTCGCGCGCGCGGTCCATGGCCCGCTCAGAGCGTAGGGTTTGCGTTTCATTTTAAGCATGTTTTACAGAGAGTTGCGCGGGTGGTCTTTTGGATTCATTGTCTCTTAAAACTCTGCAGAGCATCGAAGTAAGGTTCGCTTAACCCGGCCCCGGTCTCTTCCGGTGTGTCACCCTGGGTCAAGCGGTTGCGCGGGCAGTCCCGCAGAACGACCGCACCCGGCCTGCGTGACGCAATCCGTAACGACAGAGCATCGAGGGGGCTTCGGTGGCCGGCGATCCTTACAGCGCACCCGTTAGTCAGATTCACCATAACATTGAGAAGAACCCGCAGGCGCGGGGGCTCGAGAACGCGCTCGAGCACATTCTCGGGAAATCACCGAAGGGCGCCGCTGCGGCGGATTCCAACAGCGGCACGCACGGGGTGTCCTCCGAGGGGCACGGCTTTGCCTCGACGCAGACGGTGCCCGCAGCGGCGCAAGACCACGGGCCGTTGTCGGGTTCGCATGGCAGCGCGATGGCGGCGACCGTGGCTGGGGCCGGACAGAGTCAGCTCCTCTACATGGCGCGCACGCTCTCCGATGGATCATCGACCGTCTCGGGCGGGAGCGGAGGGGATGTCCAGAGCTTCGGTGCGAAGAAGGCGGAGTTTGTGGCGAGTGTTGGGGCGGACCACGTCACGGTCTACAGCGCCCAGGCGGACACCTCGACGAGCGTCAGCCATCTCGAGCAGGTGACGGTGGGCGGGCACGCCGTGCTGATCGACGCCAGCAACGCTGATCATGCTGTGATCGCCCGGATGTACGATGCGGTGATGCAGAGCGATGCCAGCGTGAGCGGGCTTGAGCACTGGTCGGCCGCACATGATCAGGGCACCAGCTTGCAGGAGATCGCGCACGCCTTCCTGTCGAGCCCCGAGTTCCAGGCGAGCGCGGGCAAGCTGACGGACGGCGCCTTTGTCGATCAGATCTACCACAGCCTGTTTGGTCAGGAGGCGAGCCACTCGGAGTACGCGCAGCTGACGAATCAGCTGGCCAAGGGCCTGTCGCGCGAGGATCTGGTGGTCAGCCTGGCGAAGTCGCTGGAGGCACCGGCCGCGGCAGAGGATGCGATTCGGATCATCGATCACACGCACGGCCACTGAGGCTGAGGCGTGTAGGAGCTTAGGGAGGTCGGGGTCGCGCCCGACCTCCTTGCCGGCTCCGGCATGCGAAGCCACGCGCCAGGCCGATGCTGTTCGAGGACCCTTGGGACGCGGGTGCAGAGCCCCGCTTCGGCGTGATGGGCTGGCCCCCGGCTGTGCCGGGGGCGCGTGTCGTCAGATGATGAAGTCGCCGTGCCCGTGGTGGTGGGCGCCGAACGTCTGGAATGCGTCGGCATGGGCATTCACGTCGCTGGAGGGGTACCAGCCACAGCCATGCGCCCCCTGGTCTGCCGCATGGGTGTTGGTGTCGGTGTGCGTCCAGCCGGAGCCGTCGCTGTCATGGGAGACATCCCAAGCGTGATCACGGCCGCCGTGTGCCGTGTTGAACGCGAAACTATCGCCGTGGCCATGCCAGGCGGGGCTGTCGGTATCCGAGGAGGCCCTGTCCGTGGTCTGACCATCAGCGGACGGCGTTGCTGTCGGGGCCTCTGTGGTCGGAGCCTGGGGGACCGGATCGGTGGTCGGTGCCGTGACAACCGGGTCGTCGGCCGTGCTCGGCACCGTCGTAGCCGGGTCAGGAGCCTGAGCCGTATCAGCCGAGTCGTGAGCTGGAGTGGTGACAACGGGTTCGGCGGTCGTGGTCGGCGCCGGGACGACCGGGTCAGTGGCCTCCGGAGGGGTTACGGCCGCGTCGTGGGGCGTGGCCGGTGTCGTGACAACCGGGTCGGTGGTTGTAGGTGCCGCGACGACCGGATCGGGGACCGTCGGTGCAGGTGTCGTGACCGTGGTTCCGACATCGTTCGGCTCGGCCCGCTCGGTGGCATTCGGGGTGCCGAAATCCTCGGTGACGAAGGTCACCGTGTGGCCGTTGATGGTGCCTTCCTTCAGGCCGATCCCGATCTCCTCGAATGATCCCTTGATGATGTTCGCGTAATGGCCGGGCGAGTTCACGAGGTTGGTGTGCAACTGCTGCACGGTCGCCTCACTCAGCGGGCCACTCACGTAGGCGATGTTCTCGCCGTAGCTCTGCCAGCCGTAGCCCGCGTCCGTGATTCGGGCACCTGGGTCGGTGCCGTTCACGCCCGTGTGGGAGAAGGTGTCGGTCTGGTCCATCCACGCCGTGTGCGCGTCGGCGGCATCCAGCAACTCGCCGTCGAAGCTGAGCGGCTTGGCGCCGACGCCGGCCCGGGTCTGGTTGATGAGATCGAGAAAGGAGGTTTCGAGAGCGGTGGGTGTAGCCATGCGTGCAGCTTTTCCTTGAAAATCTTCTTAGGTTTGGGGTCTTAACTAAGATAATTATTTTTGTTAATCTCTGAAGAGCACAGCTACGCTTGGCGGGTCAATGTTCAACAATGTACGGTTGCTGCTAGCGAGACGGTATTATTCGGCCGTCGGTGCCGGAGAGATTCGGCAGAGATGAAGCGTCTCGCAGACGACGGGCTGGCTGCCCGACAACACTGGGGTCGTCGTCTCAATCCCGTGCCGCGCCCTTGCGGCCCCAGGACGAAGCAGTGCCGGAGCCACTTCGCTGGCAGCAGCCACGGCACTTATGACCCAGGCTGGGCGGGCATTGCTCTCGCGCAGAGCCTAAGCGGTAAACACGGGGGCCGGGCGGGTTATCAGCGCGTGGTGTGCTGCTTGCGCAACAGGAAGCTAGCGAAGAGGAGGCGCTGGCTTGGCACGCGCCGGGGCGTGGGGCAGGAAGAGTGGGCTTGGGCCGCGGATGCACCCAACACGGGGGTGGCGTTACGCTCAGCGCCTCCGGAGCACGGACGGGCGATCGTGATGAAGGCAGAGTGGCCTCCAGGTGCGCCCGCGTCCTTGAGAATGCCGCAAATCGGCAGTCTACCCTCGGGGCATCTCCTGTAATCGTGCGGAGCTGTGGCGCGGCGACACTCGTCGTCGCGGGGCACTGCGCGCGGGCAGCGATTTTGCTTGAGGGTCAGGCCGACGCCGCTTCTGCGTCATTGCGAGACAAGAACAGAAACACGGTATAGGCGCCGAGCCGGTACGTAGGGCAGGGCGGACCCGGCAGGGGGAACTAGGTTTGTCGCGGGGGCAATCAAGACGGCGGACGGAGCGGAGTGAGGGCACCCCGCTCGATCGCGGGATCCGGGCAATCCGGCCCGCCTTCGTGCATCTGTGCGCCTTCAGCCTGGTCCTGAATCTGCTGAGCTTCTCGACGATGCTCTACACTCTGCAGGTGTTTGACCGGGTTCTCTCGACGCGCAGCACGAATACGCTGCTGTCGCTTACGGCTCTGTTTCTTCTCGCGAGTGCGGCCGCGGCGCTTGTGAGTGCATTCCGGTCGTCGGCCCTAAGACGGATGGGTCTCACGCTGAACGACGAGGTTGCGCCCCAGCTCTACGATCTCGTCTATGCGGAGACCCTGGAGACACGGCGGCTCGACACGCTGCATGCCTTTCGGGATTTGGAGACGATCCGCGAGTTCTCGGCCGGGCAAGCCTTGGCGTTGATCCTCGATCTGCCCTGGATCCCCATTTACGTGATCGCTGGCTTTGTGATGCACGTATCGATTGGGCTGGCGCTTCTGGCTTCTGTTGCCGTGGTGCTGCTCCTCGCCTCATTAAACGAGACCCTCAATCGTTCAAACCTCGAACGGACAGCTCAGCTCTCGGGGCAAACCCAGCGCCTGTTGGAGGCGTCTGTGCGGGAGGCTGAAGCCTTGCACGCGATGGCCATGATCCGGGGCTTCCGAACACGGTGGCTCACCATTTACGAGCAGGGCTTGGCTTGGCAACTCGCAGCAGTGCACCTTTCAAAGGCGATCTCCCTTATCCTGAAGTTTTGGCAGTCCTTCACGTCGTTCGGACTCACCGCACTCGGCGCCTACTTAGCGATCCAGGGCCAAATCTCGAGCGGGGCGATGTTCGCTGTCATGTTTGTAGGCGGAGCGTGCGTCGGCGTAGTTCAGGCTGCTACAGGGCAGTGGCCTTCGTTTCTGAAGGCTCGTCAGGCGTATGGCCGGCTTCAGGAGTTGTTCCGGGCTGCTGAGAGCGAGGTGCGGCGCGTTGCACTGCCCCGGCCGGAGGGGCAGGTCGAGGTGAGCGGGCTTGGCGTGACCGCGCCTGGCAGCAACCGCTTCATCCTGAGCCAGGTCAGCTTTGAATTGCCAGCCGGCTCCTCCACCGCTGTGGTCGGGCCGAGTGGGGCGGGCAAGTCGACGCTCGTTCGGACGCTGGTCGGCATCTGGGCGCCTTCGCTTGGCAGCGTGCGGATCGACGGCTCCGAGCTGCAGCACTGGGATCCGGACGCGCTGGGTCAGCACCTCGGCTACCTGCCGCAGAGCGTGGAGCTTCTGTCCGGCACGATCGCCGAGAACATCGCGCGGTTCGGGCCGGTGAACGATGAGGCGGTGCTTGAGGCGGCGCAGCTGGCCGGTGTGCACGAGGTCATCCAGCAGCTGCCGCAGGGCTACAACACCGACGTGGGGGAGGGCGGCAGTGCCTTGTCAGGCGGTCAGCGCCAGCGGATTGGATTGGCGCGGGCGATCTACGGCAACCCCTCACTTGTGGTGTTGGACGAACCGAACTCGAACCTCGATGCAGTGGGTGAGGCGGCTCTCGCTCACGCGCTCGGGGCACTAAAGGAACGAGGCACGACCTGCGTGCTGATTACGCACAAGGCCAACATCCTGACGCTGGTGGACTACATCTTGGTGCTGAAGGACGGGACAGTGTCGACCTTTGGCACGCGCGAGACGGTGCTGACGCCGCAGGCTACCTCTCGCGGCAGCGCCCCTGCCACACCCCAGCAAATCCCCAGCCGCCACGCAGCCGTCGGATAGCAGTATGGAACTGAATCTCACGGTTCCGGCGCCCCTGCCGGCGAGCGACGCACAGGTGCGGCCCTCAGCAGTGCAGACGCCCCTCAAGCGCGCCCTAGTCAGGCAGCGTGCGGCATTTGCACATGCGGCGCTGATCAGTCTGTTTTTGAGTGTCTCGGTCCTGACGGGCAGCATCTTCGTCGAGCAGGTCAACGACCGCGTGATGCTGCACAAGCAGGTCGTGACGCTGGTAATCCTGTTCGTCGTGCTCGTTGTGCAATTGGCGATCGCTGGGTTGCTTCAGAAACTGCGCGACGCGGTTCTCGAGCGGGCCGGCCTTCAGATCGACGCTGCGTTGAGGCCGCTCCTGTTTGACAGGCGAGTCCGTGCTGCAGTTGGCCGCCGCATTCCGCAAGCGCAGACCGGACTCGCGGACCTCGATTCGATCCGCAGCTTCATCTCGGGGAGCGGCGTCGCGGGCGTCTATGATGCCCTCCCGATACCGATTTATCTCGCGGCCTGCTTTGCCATGCACCTTTGGCTCGGCACTTTCGCGACGCTGGGCCTGTGCACAGTGTTTCTGCTTGCCGTAGCACAGGCCGCATTGCGCACACGTTGGGCCGCGGAGCTGCAATCCGGAGGCGGCCGGGGAGCTGCTCTTGCTGACACGTTCAAGAACATTGAGGCGGTTCAAGCGCTCGGCATGCGAGAGGCGTTTCGCACTCGCTGGTTCTTCGCGCACCGGCATACGCTGAGAGCACAAGCCGCTGTTGAAGACCGGAGCGCCTTTTTATCATCCGTTACGCGCTTTCTGACGTCGACCCTCGCCGGCCTGTGTATGGCACTAGGTGCTTATCTCGCCATCCAAGGTGAGATCTCGCCCGGCAATGTGATCGGCGTGATGCTGATCGCGAACAAGTTGCTGCAGCCACTCGCGACCGTGACTGCGGAGTGGCCTTCGTTTCTGAAGGCTCGTCAGGCGTATGGCCGGCTTCAGGAGTTGTTCCGGGCTGCTGAGAGCGAGGTGCGGCGCGTTGCACTGCCCCGGCCGGAGGGGCAGGTCGAGGTGAGCGGGCTTGGCGTGACCGCGCCTGGCAGCAACCGCTTCATCCTGAGCCAGGTCAGCTTTGAATTGCCAGCCGGCTCCTCCACCGCTGTGGTCGGGCCGAGTGGGGCGGGCAAGTCGACGCTCGTTCGGACGCTGGTCGGCATCTGGGCGCCTTCGCTTGGCAGCGTGCGGATCGACGGCTCCGAGCTGCAGCACTGGGATCCGGACGCGCTGGGTCAGCACCTCGGCTACCTGCCGCAGAGCGTGGAGCTTCTGTCCGGCACGATCGCCGAGAACATCGCGCGGTTCGGGCCGGTGAACGATGAGGCGGTGCTTGAGGCGGCGCAGCTGGCCGGTGTGCACGAGGTCATCCAGCAGCTGCCGCAGGGCTACAACACCGACGTGGGGGAGGGCGGCAGTGCCTTGTCAGGCGGTCAGCGCCAGCGGATTGGATTGGCGCGGGCGATCTACGGCAACCCCTCACTTGTGGTGTTGGACGAACCGAACTCGAACCTCGATGCAGTGGGTGAGGCGGCTCTCGCTCACGCGCTCGGGGCACTAAAGGAACGAGGCACGACCTGCGTGCTGATTACGCACAAGGCCAACATCCTGACGCTGGTGGACTACATCTTGGTGCTGAAGGACGGGACAGTGTCGACCTTTGGCACGCGCGAGACGGTGCTGACGCCGCAGGCTACCTCTCGCGGCAGCGCCCCTGCCACACCCCAGCAAATCCCCAGCCGCCACGCAGCCGTCGGGTAAGAGGACAGGTTGATGACTACCGCTGTGGCCGTGCCAGCTCCCACAATTCAAGCCGATTGGCGCAAGCCCGTTCTCACCGCGTACCTCGTGATTTTACTAGCCTTCGGCGGGGGCGCAGGCTGGGCCAGCATCGCGAAGCTTGAGAGCGCAGCCATCGCACCAGGCGTGGTAATCGCACAATCAAACAAGAAGACAGTACAGCACTTGGAGGGTGGGATCGTGCGTGAGATCCTCGTTCGTGACGGGGACCGAGTGGAGGAGGGACAAGTTCTGCTCCGCCTCGACGAAACGCAGGCTCGGGCATCACTCGAAACAGTGCGAAGCCAGCAGGCTGTGGCGCGCATCCAGGAAGCCAGACTGATCGCCGAGCGGGATCAGACGGGGAAGATCGTCCTCCCAGACAACGTTACGTCCCGGGCGAACGAGCCTGCTATCGCGCGAGCTATCGAGGATCAGCGGAGCAACCTGCGTGAGCGCGCTACGTACCTTCGCTCTCAAATTGACGTGCTCAACGCAAAAATCTCGCAAACCGAGCAGGAAGTCCGCGCGCTGAATAATGACGCGGATTCAACAAAGCAGCAGCTGGTCACAATCGATCAGGAACTCGGCGGGCTACGGCAGTTGCTCGCCAAACAGCTGGTGCCGGTGTCACGTGTCGCGGCGCTTGAGCGCGAGCGGATCCGCCTGCAGGGCCTTCTGGACCGGGCGATCTCAGACGCCAAGAAGGGGGCCCAATCAATCGATGAGACCAAGCTGACGATCGTTCAGACGCAAAAACAGTTTCTACAGCAGGTGTCTTCCGACATCATTGACATCCGGAAAACCTTATCCGATCTCGTCGAGAAAGAGCATGTAGCGCAAGATGTGCTCAGCCGACTTGAGGTTCGGGCGCCACGTACCGGCGTCGTGCAGGCCCTCAAGGTGTTCACCATTGGTGCTGTCATCCGACCTGGCGATACCATCTTGGAGATAGCACCGACGGGCGACCAGTTGACGGTGAGTGTCCAGATTTCACCGAATGACGTCGATTCCGTTTCGGAGGGACTGCGCGCCGAGGTTCGGTTTCCAACTTATCACTCGCGGCGAGTCCCCATCATGTTGGGCCAGGTTCGCTCTGTTTCCTACGACAGGATTGCCGATATTCAGAATCCTCAAAACATCTACTTCCAAGGAGAAATATCCGTGGATGCTTCGACTGTTCCGCAGGAAATAAAAGACAAGCTCAAGCCCGGAATGCCAGCTGAGGCTATTATCACCACGGGAGAGCAAACTCCGCTGGACTATTTCCTTGGGCCTCTCTTCGACCGGATGAGTCACGGCTTGCGTGAAAAGTAGCACGAAAAATAATAAATTTTTGATCTTGTGAAGAGATTTGCCCCACGTGCTGAGCCGGGCGGCGCTTCGATCAGCAGCGGGAGCGTGACACGAGGACGAGTGATGCAGGTAGTTGAGACGGAGATCCCGGCGGTGAAGCGGGTCGTGCCGCGGCGCTTCGGCGACGAGCGCGGCTGGTTCTCCGAGACCTTCCGGGCCGACATTCTGGCGCAGGCCGGCATCGACAACGCCTTCGTGCAGGACAACCAATCCTTCTCCGCCCCGGCCGGCACCGTGCGCGGCCTGCATTTCCAGGTGGCGCCGATGGCCCAGGCCAAGCTCGTGCGCGTGCTGGCGGGCAGCATCCTGGACGTCGCGGTCGACCTGCGGCGCGGCTCGCCGACCTTCGGCCGGCACGTGGCCGTCCGCCTCGACGCGCAGGGCGGCGAGCAGCTCTTCGTGCCGCCCGGCTTCGCCCATGGCTTCTGCACGCTCGAGCCGGACACCATGGTGGCCTACAAGGTCGATGCCTATTACAGCCCCGAGCACGACCGCTCGCTGCTCTGGAACGACCCCGAGATCGGCATAGCCTGGCCCGTCGATGCGAATTCGGCCATCCTGTCTGGCAAGGACAAAATCGCGCCGCGGCTCGCCGAGTTGCCGTCAGCGTTCTGAGGCTATTCAGCCACACACATCTCTGAAGAGCTGGCCAGCTTTCATTTTCTTAACCAGCCACATTGTCGCCCCGTTAGGGTGCGTTGCGGTACGGACAACTGCCTTAGAGAGCAACGAGACCTAAAGATGCGTATTCTGGTGACCGGGGGCTGCGGCTTCATCGGCTCGGCCCTTGTCCTGCACCTCGTCGAGGCCCTCGGTCACGAGGTGCTGACGCTCGACGCGCTCACCTACGCGGCCAACCCGGCCTCGCTGGCCCCGCTCTCGGGCAACCCACGCCATCGCCTCGTCGAGGCCGACATCTGCGATCCGCGCGCCGTCGGCGCCGCTTTCGCGGAGTTCGCGCCGCAAGCCGTGATGCATCTGGCCGCCGAG
>NZ_JBAWTG010000025.1:0-73834 GCF_037106235.1 Methylobacterium nigriterrae
CAGCGCCGACCGCGAAGAGAAGCGCGTGACCTGCGGGAGCGATACATCCGGGACCGATGAGGATCAGGAGTAGCTTGCCTCACTGCCCCCAATCAGAGAGGCTCCGAGTTCGCGCCGTTCCCGGCGCGCGGGAGCGATCTGCCGGTCGACCGCTACCGCCTCGATCGGCGCATGTGGGAGCGCCGCCACGATTCGTGGAGCCCGGAGCTTTTGGCGGTGCACGCCTGATCCCGTAGGATCGGGCCCGACCCTTGCTGACCCCCGGTGCCCGCTCTCCCTGCGGGCACCCCCACCGACGATGAGCCTGACCCCGTGAAATTCCTCGACGAAGCCAAGGTCTACGTCCGCTCCGGCGACGGGGGCGCGGGCTGCGTATCCTTCCGCCGCGAGAAGTTCATCGAGTTCGGCGGCCCGAACGGCGGCGACGGCGGCCGCGGCGGCGACGTCTGGGTGGAGTGCGTCGAGGGACTCAACACCCTGATCGACTACCGCTACCAGCAGCATTTCAAGGCCCGAAAGGGCGAGCACGGCATGGGGTCGAACCGGCACGGCGCCAAGGGCGCCGACGTGGTGCTGAAGGTCCCGGCCGGCACCGAGGTGCTCGCGGAGGACGGCGAGACCCTGATCGCGGACATGACCGAGGTCGGCCAGCGCGTGCGCCTGGCAAAGGGCGGCAACGGCGGCTTCGGCAATGCCTATTTCACCACCTCGACGAACCGGGCCCCGAAGCACGCCAATCCCGGCCTCGAAGGCAGCGAGCAGTGGATCTGGCTGCGCCTCAAGCTCATCGCGGATGCCGGCCTCGTCGGCCTGCCGAATGCCGGCAAGTCGACCTTCCTCGCCACGGTGACCGCGGCCAAGCCCAAGATCGCCGATTACCCCTTCACCACGCTGCACCCCGGCCTCGGCGTGGTGCGGGCGGACGGGCGCGAGTTCGTGCTCGCCGACATACCGGGCCTGATCGAGGGCGCGCACGAGGGCGTCGGGCTCGGCGACAAGTTCCTCGCCCATGTCGAGCGCTGCCGCGTGCTCCTGCACCTCGTCGACGGCACGAGCGAGCATGCCGGCAAGACCTACAAGCTCGTGCGCGGCGAGATCGAAGCCTACGGGCACGCGCTGGCGGAGAAGCCTGAGATCGTCGCCCTCTCGAAGGCCGACGCGCTCGATCCCGATACCCTGAAGGAGCAGGTCGCGCGCCTGAAGCGGGCCGCTAAGCGCGCGCCCCTCGTCCTGTCCTCGGCATCCGGCCAGGGCGTGCCGGAGGCCCTGCGCGCCGTGATGGCCGAGATGGATGCGGCGCGTGCCATCGAGGCCGAGCGGGCGACGCCGGTGGCGGCGTGGCAACCGTGATGTGGTAGGCTGCCGCGGAGCGAATCCGCGACGGGCCTGGACGACGACGAAACCGCTGATCATCCGGAGCGAGGAAGCCTAGCGGCTCGCCGGTGAGATCGCCGAGCGGCTCGCGACGGATCTCGACGACGTGATCGTCAGGGCTCTGCGCGCCTACGAAGCGACCGTGCTCCGGCCACACACAACGGCGGCGGAGCAGAGGGCGACTTACGAGGCGCTCCGCGCCGTCGCCCTGTGCGGCGAGGCCGACAGGCGGCCCGGCGCAACGTCCGATCACAGCGATTTCTACGACGAGTTCGGTCTTCCAAAGTAAGTCGGCTGGAACGGGTCGGGACGCCGTGATCGCGCTAGATACCTCGGCCATCGTGGCAATCGCGCTCGGGGAGCCGGAAGCCGGATGCCTTCTCGAACCTGATCGCGGCCCACCGAACGATTAGCGGCGCTCCAACCGCCCTGGAGGCACGAATGGTTCTCGAAGGGCGGATGCGGACCCTGGGCGAGGCGCAACTCCGGACGATCCTGCAGGCCGGCCTGGTCATGGTCGTTCCGTTCGATGCAGCGATGTACGAGCTTGCCTCCGGGGCCTTCCTGCGCTTCGGAAAGGGTCGCGGCCATCCGGCCCGGCTCAATTTCGGCGATTGCCTCGCCTACGCGGTGGCGCGCAGCCATGCGGTCCCGCTCCTGTTCAAGGGCGACGACTTCGTGCACACCGATCTGGAGCCAGCGCACCGCCAACGTCCCTGACCCCGCGATGACCCCGAGCCTCGAAGATTTCCGCCGCATCGTCATCAAGGTCGGCTCGGCGCTCCTCGTCGACCGCGCCCGCGGGCGGCTGCGCCATGCCTGGCTCGCGGCGCTCGCCGAGGACATCGCGGACCTGCACGCGCGCGGGGTCGACGTGCTCGTCGTCTCCTCCGGCAGCATCGCGCTGGGGCGGACCGTGCTCGGCTTCCCCCCCGGGGCGCTGCGGCTCGAGGAGAGCCAGGCCGCGGCCTCCGTCGGGCAGATCGCGCTCGCCCGCCACTGGGCCGAGGCTCTGGGTCACCACGGCATCGTGGCGGGCCAGATCCTGGTGACGCCCCAGGACACCGAGGAACGCCGCCGCTACCTCAACGCGCGCGCCACGACGCTCAAGCTCCTGGAAGTCCGCGCGGTGCCGGTCGTCAACGAGAACGACACGGTGGCGACGAGCGAGATCCGCTACGGCGACAACGACCGCCTCGCCGCCCGCGTCGCCACCATGATCGGCGCCGACGTGCTGGTGCTGTTCTCGGACATCGATGGACTCTACACCGCGCCGCCGAAGTCGGACCCGGACGCGCGGCACCTGCCCGTCATCGAGCGCATCACCCCCGAGATCGAGGCGATGGCGGGCGGGCCGGCTTCCGACCTGTCGCGGGGCGGCATGCGCACCAAGGTCGAGGCGGCAAAGATCGCCGCGGGCGGTGGCACCCACCTGATCATCGCAGACGGGCGCGAGAAGAATCCGCTGCGGGCGATCATGGAGGGCGGGCGCTGCACGTGGTTCCTGTCGGGCTCGACGCCGACCGCCGCGCGCAAGACCTGGATCGCGGGCTCGCTGGAGCCGCGCGGCAGCCTGATCATCGACGACGGCGCCGCCCGCGCGCTGCAGGGCGGGGCGAGCCTGCTGCCGGTGGGCGTGCGCGCCATCGAGGGCAGCTTCGGCCGCGGCGACGCCGTCCTGATCCGCGACCTGGCGGGGCGCCATCTCGGGCGCGGCCTCGTCGCCTACGACAGCGCGGAGGCCGCCCTGATCATCGGGCGCCCCAGCAGCCATATCGCCGACCTGCTGACCCATCCGGGCCGCTCGGAGATGGTGCACCGGGACGACATGGCGATGTTCGCGGAATGACCGGTATTCGCGGGCCCGGGTTGTTTCGCCCGGTCCGTCCGTGCGAATACGGGGCACATTTTTAGGCGGCCACGGATCTCACGAGCCGCGAGGATCGCCGCCGTGCCCGTTCTGAACCTGAAATCCGACCTCGCGAACGCCGATGACCTGGGCGCCCAGATGGCGGAGATCGGCCGGCGCGCCCGCGCCGCCGCCCGCCAGATGGCGCTCGCCTCCGCACAGACAAAGGACATCGCGCTGCGCGCCATCGCCGAGCGGATCCGGGCGAGCGGCGAGGCGATCCTGCGCGAGAATGCCCGCGACGTCGCCGCCGCGCAGGCCGCCGGGCAGACGCCCGCGCTCATCGATCGCCTCACCCTCGACGAGGCGCGGCTCGCGGGGATCGCCGACGCGGTCGAGAAGATCGGCGCGCTGCCGGATCCCGTCGGGCGCCAGCTCGCCGCCTTCGAGCGGCCGAACGGGCTCCTGATCGAGCGCATCGCCGTGCCGCTCGGCGTCGTCGGCGTCATCTTCGAGAGCCGCCCGAACGTGACCGCCGATGCCGGAGCGCTCTGCCTCAAGGCCGGCAACGCCGCGATCCTGCGGGCGGGCTCCGACAGCCACCGGACCGCGCTCGCCATCGCGCGCGCCATGGGGGAGGGGCTCGCCGAGGCGGGCCTTCCCGCCGACGCCATCCAGATCGTGCCGACCCGCGACCGCGCCGCGGTCGGCGCCATGCTGAGCGGCCTCGACGGCTGCATCGACGTGATCGTGCCGCGCGGCGGCCGCGGCCTCGTGGAGCGCGTCCAGGCCGAGGCCCGGGTGCCGGTCTTCGCCCATCTCGACGGCATCTGCCACGTCTACGTGGCGGCCGGCGCCGACCTCGACATGGCCCGCACCGTGCTCCTGAACAGCAAGCTGCGCCGCGTCGGCGTCTGCGGGGCGGCCGAGACGCTCCTCGTCGACCGAGCCTGCGCGGATACGCACCTGAAGGCCCTCGTGGCGGCGCTCCTCGACGCCGGCTGCGCCGTGCGGGGCGACGAGGCGGTGCGCGCCGCCGATCCCCGCGTCACGCCCGCCAGCGAGCAGGATTGGCGCACCGAGTATCTCGAGGCCATCATCTCGGCCCGCGTGGTCGACGGGCTCGACGCCGCGATCCAGCATATCGAGGCGAACGGATCCCACCACACCGACGCGATCATCACGGAGGACGCCGCCGAGGCGACGCGCTTCCTCGCCGAGGTCGATTCGGCGATCGTCACGCACAACGCCTCGACCCAGTTCGCCGATGGCGGCGAGTTCGGCTTCGGCGCCGAGATCGGGATCGCGACGGGCCGGATGCATGCCCGCGGCCCGGTCGGCGTCGAGCAGCTGACGACCTTCAAGTACCGGGTCCACGGCAACGGCCAGACCCGCCCGTGATCGGACGCGCATCGGCCTGAGCCGGCGGTGCCCGTCCGCCTGCCGCCCTCTGCGCCGGGCCAGCGGATCGGCCTTTACGGCGGCTCCTTCAACCCGGCCCATCTCGGCCACCGGCACGTCAGCCTGACGGCGCTGCGGCGCCTCGGGCTCGACCGGATCTGGTGGCTCGTCACGCCCGGCAACCCGCTGAAGGATCGCGGCCTGCTCGCGCCGCTCGCCGCGCGCGCCGCCCTGGCGCGCGAGGTCGCCGCCGACCCGCGGATCGCCGTCACCGCCTTCGAGGCCGAGATCGGTGCGCGCTTCACGCGCGAGACCCTGCGCTACCTGCGGGCGCGGCGGCCGGGCGTCCGCTTCGTCTGGATCATGGGCGCCGACAGCCTCGCGAGCTTCCACCGCTGGCGCGGATTCCGGGAGATCGCCGGTCTGATGCCGATCGCGATCGTCGACCGGCCGGGCTTCACGCTGCCGGCGCCGGGCGCGCCGGCCGCCCGGGCGCTGGCGCGCTACCGCGTCCCGGAGCGCGACGCGCTGCAGCTCGCCACGATGACGCCGCCCGCCTGGATCTTCCTGCACGGCCCGCGATCACCCATGTCCTCGACGGCCCTGCGGACGGCCGGATGAGCCGGGCTTAACGCGACTTGGCAACTTGAAAACGGGCGTGGAACCATCCACTCTCTGATCTGTACGGGCGAGACCCCGTCATCCGTCGTCATTCGAGGAACCAGGACGCTGTCCGAGACGATCCAAACGGGAACCAACGGTTCCGAGAACGCCGCCCTCGCCAGGGCCGAAGATCTGAAAGCGCTCGCGCTCGGCTGCCTCGACGAGATGAAGGCCGAGGAAACCATCGAGATCGACCTCGTGGGCAAGACATCGATTGCCGACACGATGATCGTGACCTCGGGCCGCTCGCAGCGCCACGTGGGTGCCATCGCCGACAAGATCATCCAGGACATGAAGGACAAGGGCTTCGGCACCGCGCGTGTCGAGGGTCTTCCGGCCTGCGACTGGGTCCTGATCGATGCCGGCGACGTGCTCGTGCACATCTTCCGGCCGGAAGTCCGCGGCTTCTACAATCTGGAGAAGATGTGGGGCGCCGACCGTCCGGTCGGGCGCCTCGCCGGCTGACCCTCGGCCGTTGCGTCTTCTCGTGGCCGCCATAGGTCGCCTGAAGCAGGGCCCTGAGCGGGACCTCGCCGCGCGATACCGCGAGCGCGCCGCCGCGCTCGGCCGGGGCCTCGGCTTCGCCGCCTGCGACGCGATCGAGATGCCGGAGAGCCGGGCCCGGCGCGCGTCCGACCGCTGCGCGGAGGAGGCGGGCGCCATCCTCAGCCACCTTCCCACCAACGGTGTGCTGCTCGCCTATGACGAGCGCGGGCGCTCCGACCTCCCGAGCGAGCGGCTGGCCGAACGGGTCGGCGCCTGGCGCGATTCGGGGCGGCCGGTCCTCGTGGTGGCGATCGGCGGTGCCGACGGGCTCGACGAATCCGTACGCAACCGCGCCGACCTGACGCTCTCGTTCGGGGCTGCGACACTTCCCCACGGGCTGGTGCGCGTGCTTGCCTTCGAACAGCTCTATCGCTCGCTCACGATCCTCGCCGGCCACCCGTATCACCGCGGCGACCCGGGCGGGCAGCAGCCGGCATGAGGCAACGGGCGAGCCGGCGGGGGGACCGCATGCGGCGTAGATTCGGGGAGGCCCTCGGTGTCGTGATCGTGCTGGCCGGCGGCTTGGTCGGCGGCTTGGCCGGGCCATCGGCGCGCGCCGAGCCCGCCGCTGGGGCAGCCGATCCGGACAGGATCCGGCGCGCGACCGAGGAACGCGACCGCCGCTCCGAGAACCTGAAGCGGATCGAGGAGGCGCTCAGTGCGAGCGGCAGCGCCCGCGCCCAGCTCGAAGCCGAGGTCGCCGCCATCGGCAGCGATCGAGCGAAGCTCAACGCCGCCCTCCTCGACGCGGCGCGCCAGTCCCAGGCCACCGAGGACCGGATGAGCCGGCTCGAGGAGCGCCTCAGGACGATGGGCGCGAGCGAAGCGGCGATCCGTCGATCGCTGGAAGCGCGCCGCGGCGTGATCGCCGAGATCCTGGCCGCTCTGCAGCGCATGGGCCGGCGCCCGCCGCCCGCGGTGCTGGTGCAGCCCGAGGACGTGCTCGCGGTCATCCGCACCTCGATGCTGCTCGGCGCCGTCGTGCCGGAGCTGCGGGGCGAGGCGGAGACGCTGGCCAGCGATCTCGCCGAGCTGATGCGGCTGCGCGGGCTGATCGCGGCCGACAAGCAGGGGCTGCAGAACGACCTCGCCGGCTGGGCGAAGGAGCAGCAGCGGCTGAACGCACTGCTGACGGCGCGCCGCGCGCGGCTGGCCGAGATCGAGAGCGGGCTCGCGGCCGAGCGCACCCGCGCGGCCGAGCTCGGCGTGCAGGCCAAGAGCCTGAAGGACCTCGTCGACCGGATGGAGTCCGAGGTCGGCGCCGCTCGCCGCGCCGCCGAAGAGGCCAAGAACGCGGAGCTGCGCGAGGCGCGGCTGACGCAGGAGCGCTTCGCCGCCGCGGGCTTCCGCGACCCGGCCCGGCTCAGCCCGAAGGTGAAGTTCGCCGAGGCGCGCGGCGACCTGCCGAGGCCGGCGAGCGGGCGGCTTCTGCGCGGCTTCAACGTGCCGGACGGCAATGGCGGGATGACGCGCGGCATTTCGCTCTCCACCCGCCCGAGGGCCGTCGTGTCATCGCCCGCGGACGGATGGGTCTCCTTCGCCGGGCCGTTCCGCTCCTTCGGCCGTCTCTTGATCATCAATGCGGGCGATGGCTACTATCTCTTGTTGGCAGGTATGGATCAGATCAACGTCGAGGTTGGCCAGTTCGTGCTCGCTGGGGAGCCGGTGGCCAGCATGGGCGAGGGCGGGCCGAATCCGCCGGCGAGTGACGGTGACCGCGGCGATCCTGTCCTGTACGTCGAGTTCAAGAAAGATGGCGGCTCCATCGACCCGGAGCCTTGGTGGGCGAAGGGCCCCAGCGAGAAGGTTCGCGGATAATGCGCAAGATGTCCCTCCTGATGCTCGGCGCGTTGCTCGGCGCGGGCACGTCGATGCTGGCGACGCAGACCCAGTTCCTGTCCGGCCCGAGCGCCGTGGCCGCCTCCGCCGAGACCTATCGCCAGCTCAGCCTGTTCGGCGACGTGTTCGAGAAGGTGCGCACCGACTACGTCGAGAAGCCCGACGAGTCGAAGCTGATCGAGGCCGCCGTCAACGGCATGCTCACCTCGCTCGACCCGCATTCGAGCTACATGGACGCCAAGGCGTTCCGCGACATGCAGACGACGACGCGCGGCGAGTTCGGCGGCCTCGGGATCGAGGTCACGATGGAGGACGGCCTCATCAAGGTCGTGACCCCGATCGACGACACCCCGGCCTCGAAGGCGGGCCTGCTCGCCAACGACGTCATCACGCAGATCGATGACGACCAGGTCCAGGGCCTGACCCTCAACCAGGCCGTCGACAAGATGCGCGGGCCGGTGAACTCGCCGGTGAAGCTCAAGATCACGCGCAAGGAGGCGAAGGACCCGATCGAGGTCACGCTCACCCGCGACGTGATCAAGATCAAGCCCGTGCGCTCCCGCACCGAGGGCGGCGACGTCGGCTACATCCGCCTGACCCAGTTCAACGAGCAGACCTTCGACGGCCTGCGCTCCTCGATCGACAAGCTCTCGGCCGAGATCGGCAACGACAAGCTCAAGGGCTACGTGATCGACCTGCGCAACAACCCGGGCGGCCTGCTCGACCAGGCGGTGATGGTGTCGGACGCCTTCCTCGACCGCGGCGAGATCGTCTCCACCCGCGGCCGCAACCCCGACGAGACGCAGCGCTTCTCGGCGAAGTCCGGCGACCTCACCAAGGGCAAGCCGATCGTGGTCCTGGTCAACGGCGGCTCGGCCTCGGCCTCGGAGATCGTGGCCGGCGCCCTGCAGGATCACAAGCGCGCGACGATCCTCGGCACCCGCTCCTTCGGCAAGGGATCGGTGCAGTCGATCATCCCGCTCGGCGGCTCGGGCGCGCTGCGCCTGACCACGGCGCGCTACTACACGCCGTCCGGCCGCTCGATCCAGGCGAAGGGCATCGAGCCCGACGTCGAGGTGATGCAGGACGTGCCGGACGAGCTGAAGGGCAAGGACGAGACCAAGGGCGAGGCCGGCCTCAAGGGCCACCTCAAGCAGAAGGACACCGAGGAGCGCGGCGGCTCGTCCGCCTACATCCCGCCGGACCCGGCCAAGGACAAGCAGCTGACCGCGGCCTTCGACTTCCTGCGCGGCATCCAGAAGGGTGCGGCCAACACGCAGAAGCCCAGCCTGCCGAACTGACGCGCCGCGTCGACGGCACCGCTCGCGACAAGCCCCCGCCCGGTCCGCCGGGCGGGGGTTTTCGCGTCTTAAGCCGACATTAACCATGACCGTCCGCAATAGGCGGGGGCCGCGCGATGCGGTCGACGGCCGGATCGCCGGCCGGCCCTGGCCGAGGACGCGGTGAGCGAGCCCTCCGACGATATCCTGACGCGGCCCCTCGGGGTCGCGGAGCCGGCAGCAATCGGCTTCAAGGCGCGGCTCGCGAGGCGGGCCGCGCTGCTGCGCGCGGCCATCGGCGCGCGCCACGTCGCCGTCGCCGCCGCCGGTGCGCTGGTCCTCCTGACCGGATCTGTCTGGCTCACCGGCGACCCCCGCGGCGGCGAGCCGCGCGTGCGCGTCGCCATCGAGCTGCGCGAGCCGGCCCCCGCCGAGCCTCGGCCGCCCGAGGCCGGGACCGCCCAGGTGCCGGAGGCGGAGATCGCGCCCCCGTTGGCCGCCCAGCGCACCGCCGAGGAGGTCGAGAGCGCCTCCGGGGTCATCGTGGTGCGGCCCAGCGGAACCGCTGCGCCGACCGACGCGGTGGTGATTCGCGTTCCCACGCCCTCCGTGAAGCTCGCTCCCGCCCCCGATCCGCGCCTGACCGAGCGCGGCCGCCACGGCAGCCTGCCCCGGATGGGGGAGGGGCGCCTGCGCGCGCTCGACGTCTACGCCCGGCCGGAGGGCGAGGCCGCGACGGGACCGCGCGTGGCGATCCTGCTCACCGGCCTCGGCATCGGGCAGGCCGCGACCGCGAGCGCCATCGTCAAGCTGCCGCCCGCGATCAGCCTCGCCTTCGCGCCCTACGGCGGCGAGGTCGAGCGCGCCGCCGCGCGCGCCCGCGATGCCGGTCACGAGGTGCTGCTGCAGGCACCCATGGAGCCCTTCGACTATCCCGACAGCGATCCCGGCCCGCAGACGCTGCTGACGTCCCTGCGTCCGACCGAGAACGCCGACCGCCTCGCCTGGGTGATGAGCCGGTTTCCCGGCTATGTCGGGCTCGTGAACTTCATGGGCGCCAAGCTGATGAGCGATGCCGGCACGGTCGAGCCGGTGCTGAGGGAGATCGCCGCGCGGGGCCTCGGTTTCATCGACGACGGCACCTCGGCGCGCGGCCTGCCCGCCGGGCTTGCGGCGAAGGCTAAGCTCCCGGCGGCCCGCGCCGAGATCGTCCTCGACGCGGTGCCGCGCCCCGACGCCATCGACAGGGAGCTCGCGCGCCTCGAGGCGCAGGCGCGCGCCAAGGGCTTCGCGCTCGCCTCCGCCACGGCCCTGCCGCTCACCATCGACCGCATCGCGCGCTGGTCCCGCGACCTCGAGGCGCGCGGCATCCGCCTCGTGCCGGCGAGCGCGGCCCTGCGCGGTTCGGGCACCGGCACGCGCCTCTCGAAGGCCGAATAGGCACGATCTGGGGGTGCGGCCCGCTTCCGCCGTTGCCGCTTCGGGAGCAGCTGCCTATGGTCGCGCGCGATGACGAGCGACGAGACCCCTAGCGGCGACCGGGCCGAGCCCGGACTACCCTACCGCCCCTGCGTCGGGATCGCGCTCATCAACCGGTCCGGCCTCGCATTCATCGGGCGCCGCCGCCGCGAAGGCGGCCCGGAGCACGTCGCGGGCGATTATTCCTGGCAGATGCCGCAGGGCGGCATCGATCAGGACGAGGATCCGCGCGCCGCCGCGATCCGCGAGCTCTACGAGGAGACGAACGTCGCCGAGGGGTCGCTCCGCTTCCTCGCGGAGGCGCCGGGCTGGCACGCCTACGACCTGCCGCCCGACGTGATGAAGCAGGCCTGGAAGGGCCGCTACCGTGGCCAGACGCAGAAATGGTTCGCCTTCGGCTTCCTCGGGGCCGACGACGAGATCGACGTGCTGCGTCCCGGTGGCGGGCGGCACAGATCCGAGTTCGAGGCTTGGCGGTGGGAGCCCTTCGCGGGGCTGCCCGACCTGATCATCCCGTTCAAGCGACCGGTCTACGAGGGCGTCGTCGCGGCCTTCTCGGGACTCGCGGCGTGGCACGCGGGGGCGTGATCACGCCCCGGACCGCCTGAGGCCCGGGCCATGCGCTGGTGGTCGATCCCGATCCTGCTCGCCCTCGGCTGGTTCGCCTTCACGCTGACGCCGTTCTGGGCGCTCTACGACCTCGCCCGCGCCGTCGAGGCGCGGGACGTCGATTACGTCGACCGGCACGTGAACTTCCGGACCCTGCGGCTCTCCCTGGTGCGCCAGACCACGGCGGCGGCCCGCGACGCGATCTCGGGCGATCCGAACCTCGAGCCGCGCGAACGGCAGACGCTCAACGACGCGGCGACCGCGCTGGCGCTGGCGCTGGCCGAGACGATGGTGACCGCGAAGACCGTGGTCGATCTCCTCGACGACGGTTGGCCCGAGACTCTCGACGTGCCGAGGCCCGCTTCGGCGACCCCGGCCACGGGCCTCCACATCGGCAGCCTGTCGCGCCTCGTGCCCTACTACCTGCATTCGGAGATGCGAGGCTTCCGGACGGTCGTCATCGCGGTGCCGCCCGAGGCGCCGCGCAGCCGTCAGCTCCGGATCCGCCTGCGCATGCGCGGCTGGGTCTGGCGCCTCGTCGACATCGAGGTGACGGAGGAGCTGCGCGCCGAGATGGCCCAGAAGCTCGCCCGCACCCTCGCCAAGGCGCGGGCCGGCGAGCGGCGTTAGCTGCCGTGGCAGGGGTCGGGCGAGGGTGCGGGCAAGCGGTCGGGCGAGCCTTGCTCCCGGAGGGCCGGCTCCCGCCCGCCCTATTGCGGCTTGGGGGCCGAGGCCGCCGGCAGCTTCGGCTCGCGAGCCTCTTCCAGGTTCTCGGCCTTCTCCTCGTCGGTGTCGCCGCCCTGCTCGATCGCCTTGTCGGGGTTGGCCGCGAGCGCCTTCACGATCTCGATCAGGCGCTCGCATTCGGCCCCGTACCGGTAGGCATCGAGGATGATCGCGGCGTCGCGGAGCGTGCGCAGGTCGCGCACGGTCTGCTTGTTGGCGGTCTCGCGCAGCTCGCTCTTCTGCGCGATGGCCTCTTCGAGCTTGGCGCCCTTCACGTCGCAGGCCGCCTCGGCGGCGCCTGCGAGGATAATCAGGGCGAGCGCGGGGATGGAGATTGCGAGGCGCATGGTCTGGGCTCCGGCCTAAGGCCTGCCGGAACGCGGCCCCTCAGGCGTGATGGGGGTTGGAGCGGCGCAGGAGACCGTTCGTGAGTTCCACGAGCTGGCTCGGCCGGTAGGGCTTCGGGACGAAGATTGACTTGGCAACGGTCTCGGCCTGGGAAAGGCTCCCGCGGCCGCCCGACGTGTACACCACCGGCAGGTCCGGGCACTGGCTGCGGGCGCGGCGGGCGAGGGCGAGCCCGTCCGTGTTGCGGGCGAGATCGATGTCGGTGAAGAGGAGATCGACGCTCTCGCGCGCCAGGATCGCCTCGGCCTCGACCGCGTCGGCCGCGGTCAGGACGCGGTAGCCCTCGTCGAGCAGGGCTTCGGCGGCAAGCTCGCAGACGATGGCCTCGTCCTCGACCACGAGGACGGTCTCGGCAACGCCGTCGAGGAAGGCGGGAACGGCGAGGGCGGCGTAGGCGGCAGTGATCATGACGCAACTCCAACTCACCCGGCGCGCGGCAACGGCCGCGATACCGGATCGGCGGACCAACGGGTCCGCTCGCGCCGGCGTTCGCCGTGTCTCCATCGAATTGCTCAGGTTTGGTGAGCGAAGCCTTAACCCTGCCTGCCCGTGCCCCCACGGAGCTCCCGAAATCGTTAACGAAACGTTATCGCCCGTACTTGGCCATACAGATTCATGAACAGATCCCTGCAATTGACTTACGGTCTGATCCTCACGGCGCTGGCCGGCTACGTGGATGCGCTGGGCTTCATCCGGCTCGGCGGCCTCTACACCTCGTTCATGAGCGGCAACACCACGCAGCTCTCGGTGGCGCTCGGCCATCAGGAGTTCCGCCACGCGATCCTGCCGGCTCTCCTGATCTTCATGTTCTTCCTCGGCGCGATGCTGGGGGGCGGCCTCTCGGTGGTCACGGCGCCGCGCTGGGCGACGCCGGTGGTGCTCGCCTTCGAGGCGCTCGTGGTGATCGGCGCCCTGTCGATCGGCGTCGCGACTCCCGATCTCGGCCTCGCCTCGCTGTTCATGGCGCTGGCGATGGGCGCGCAGAACGCGGTGCTCGTGCAGGTACAGGGATTTCGGGCCGGGACGACCTTCGTGACCGGGGCCCTGTTCAGCTTCGGCCAGAAGGTCGCGCTCGCCCTGTCGCGGCGGGGACCGGCCTACGCCTGGGTCGGTGACGGCGCGGTCTGGCTCGCCCTCCTCGCCGGGGCGGCGGCCGGCGCGATCGTGTACGGACGGATCGGCCTGCTCGCCCTCGTGGTTCCGGCCGCGGTCACGGGCTTTCTCGCCGTCGTCTCCGCCCTGGTGATCGTCCGGCGGCCGCCCGCGGCGGCGAACGCCCCTTGAGCTCAGGCCCGGCTCCGGTATCGAGAGCCTGATCGCCGCGAGCCGAGACGCGTTCATTCGAGAGTCCATCCATGAGTTCATCCCCGACATCCAGCGCCCCGTCCCTCACGAGCCACGTCGCGCCGATCGAGGCGGGTGCCCACGTCACCGCCGCCCATTGGCTGATGGACGCGCTGGCGCTGGCGCTTGGCGACGGGCGCGTGCGGCTCCTGCGCGACGGCGCGGAGGAGGATGTCGCGGCCCATCCGGAGGGCGGGATCCTGGTCGCGGCCGGCGATGCCGTCCGCCTCGTCACGGGCGGCGACGACGGCCGCGTGGTCGAGATCCGGGCCGACGGCCGCGCGAGCGAGCTCGCGACGGCGAAGGGCGGGGCCTGGATCGACGCTCTGGCGCTGCACGCCGACGGCGGGCTCGCCTACTCATTCGGCCGCAACGTCGTCGCGCGCGATGCGAAGGGACGTGAGCGGACGCTGACCGCGCCCTCGAGCGCCCGCGGCCTCGCCTTCGCACCGAAAGGCTACCGGCTCGCGATGGCGCATTACAACGGCGTGAGCCTCTGGTACCCGAACCACGAGACGCCGCCCGAGATCGTCGAGTGGAAGGGCTCGCACATCGACGTGACCTGGTCGCCGGACGGGCGCTTCGTCATCACCACCATGCAGGAGAACGCGCTGCACGGATGGCGCCTCCAGCCGGACCGCGGCCACATGCGCATGTCCGGCTACCCGGCCAAGGTCCGTTCGGTCTCGTGGTCGGCCGACGGCCACTGGCTCGCCACGAGCGGCGCCGAGGCCGCGATCGTCTGGCCCTTCGACTCGAAGGAGGGGCCCACCGGCAAGGCGCCGCGCGAGTGCGGCGTGCGGCCCGCGCGGGTCTCGCGGGTGGCCTTCCACCCGAAGGCTCCGGTTCTCGCCATCGGCTACGAGGACGGCTGCATCCTGCTGGTGCGCTTCACCGACGCCTCCGAGCTGCTGGTTCGGCCGGCCGCCAAGGGCGGAGCGGTCACGGCGCTCGCCTGGGACGCGCGCGGTGGGCGCCTCGCCTTCGGCTGCGCCGAGGGTGCGGCGGGCCTTCTCACGCTGCCGGGCTGACGCACCATGCGCTTCTTCCGGGCGGGCCGCCCGAAGCCCGAGGCGGTGTCGCGTGCCCGGGTCGAGGCCTGGGCCCGGGAGGCGGGGGCGCTCGCGGAGGGCACGATCGTCAAGGCGAGCGAGCTGCTCTGCCCCGATCCGGCCTGCCCGGGCTACGAGACGGTCATCCTGGTGATGGAGCCCGGGCGCCCGAGCCGGGCCTGCAAGGTGGTCAAACCCCTCGACGCGGTGACGCGGGAGGACGTGGCGGCGGCGTTCCGCGCAACTTGAGCGTGTCTGGAACCTTGCCGGGGCTCGTGCTCTTCTGCCAGGACGTCGTCGCGGAGGTGAGGCCCTTGTTCCGAGTCGTCCGCACCTTCGGCCTCGCGCTCGGCCTTCTCGGCGGCGTGGTCGCCGCGCAGGGCCCCGAATTCGCGCAGCAATACGCCCAGCGCCTCGGCGGGACGGTGGACGAGTTGCGCCGCCAGGTCCGGAGCTTCGAGGACGACGCGCGCGCGACGGGCAACAGCCGCGACGGGGCGGTCGACCGCCTTCGCAACAACGCCGACGCCCTCGTTGCCCGCCGCGGCGAGGCCGCCCAGTACGATATCGAGCGCCTCGCCCGGCTCGACGCGCAGCAGCGGTCGCTCGCCGAGGCGACGAGCCCGCTCGGGCGCCTCGTCGCGCTGGTCCGCGACCCCGACCTGTCGCTCGCCCGCGCCACCTATCAGGACTACAAGCCGGCCGTGCCGACGACTGCGGATGGCCTCGTGGCCGGGCTCCTCGGCTTCCTGGCGAGCTGGGGCGGTTGGCGGGTGCTCTCCGATCTCGGCCGCCGCGTGGCCCGCCGGCGCCCGCGCGCCGCGCCGACGGTTGCCTGAGGCGCGCTGCCCGGCTTCCGTGCAGGGGTGCCCTGCACAGGCGCGGGCGGTTGTGACATCATGTGTGGCCCGGGGTCTACAGCAGACCCGGTGCAGCTGATCTACGAGAGACGGGCACGCGCGCGGACGAGGGCCCCCGCGCGCACACGGTTTGTTCAGTCGCATCATGGCGCGCGCGTCCAACCCCACCGTCGATCCGGCGCTCGATGCGGCGGCGCTCCTGCGCCGCGTCGGGTTCTTCGGGCTGTTCGTGATCGTGCCGGTGGTGGCGCAGGTGGCGCGCCGCGCCACCGTGGTGCTCGCGCCGATCGCCGTCATCCTGCTGATCCTGGCAAGCGCGATCGACAACCGCCAGCGTCCCTTGCGGCCCGCCGCCGCGCGGCTCCTCACGGCGCCGGCCTTCCTGGCCGGCATGCTGGTGATCCTGTGGTCGGCGCTCTCGCTGATCTGGACGCCGTTTCCGGGCCCGGCCACCGAGCGCCTGCTCAACCTCGTGGCCACGATCCTGCTGACGCTCGCGGGCTACCTCGCCCTGCCCGACCGGATGCGCTCGGCGAATCTCTACCTGCTGCCGCTCGGGGTGACCGCGGCCGCGATCGTCGCCATCATGATCGGGCTGTTCGGCGACACCCTCATGCGGGGCGGGACCGAGGAGGACAACGCGCTGGACCGCGGCCTGACTCTGCTGGCGCTGCTCGCGTGGCCGGCCGTCGCGTGGCTGCGCTCGCGCCACCGCGACCGCGAGGCCCTCGCCACCGGCCTCGTCGTGGCGGCCGCCCTCGTGGTCTCGCCGAACTCCACGCAGATCGTGGCGCTCGCCATCGGGGCGCTCGCCTTCGCGCTGACGAGCCTGCGCCCGGGCCTCGGCGTCGCGGCGACGGCCTGTCTGTCGGCAGCCCTCCTCGCGCTGGCGCCGCTCCTGCCCTTCGTGGCGCGGCCGATCGGAGCCGCCGTGCTCGGTCCGGTCTCGCCGGGCGTGCTCTCGCTCAAGGCGTGGCAGAAGGTCGTCACGACCGAGCCCGTGCGGCTCGTGACCGGGCACGGCTTCGAGACGGCCCTGCGCGGCCGCTTCGTCGGGCTCCTGCCCACCAATGCCCCGACCACGATGCTGTTCGAGTTCTGGTACGAGCTCGGCATCGTCGGCGCCTTCGCTGCCGCCTTCGCGCTCTACGCCTCGATCCGCCGCAGCGGCCGCGACGTTCCCGCGCTCGTGCCCGGCGCGATGGCGGCCTTCGCCACCGCCTTCACCATCGCGTGCGTGGGCGTCGGCCTGACCGTGATGTGGTGGCTCACGACGCTGGCGATCACGATCCTGGTCTTCGTCTCGATCGAGCGCGGCCAGTTCCGCTCCCGCCGCCCGAAGGTGAGCCTGCTCCGGCGCGTGCGGGACGAGAAGGATGCCTGAAGGGTCCTCCGTGACCCGGGAATCGTCGACGACGCGCTAGGCATCCGCCGCCGCCTCGAGCGCCTCCATGTCGGCGTCCGACAGGCCGAAATGGTGGCCGATCTCGTGGACGAGGACATGGGTGACGAGATGGCCGAGGGTCTCGTCGTACTCGGCCCAGTAGTCGAGAAGCGGTCGCCGGTAGAGCCAGACGGCGTTCGGCATCTGGCCGGTCACGACCTCGCCGGACTGCGCGAGGCCGATGCCGCGGAACAGCCCGAGCAGGTCGAACTCGCTCTCGCACCGCATCTCGGCCAAGGTCTCGGAATCGGGAAAATCCTCGACGACGATCCGGACGCCCGCGCAGAGGGCCCGGAATTCGGCCGGCAGCCGGGCGAAGGCGTCGAGCGCCAGCGCCTCGATCTCATTGAGGCCCGGGGCCTTGGCGTCGGCGAGCCACCTCGCCCTCATGGCGCCTCGCCCGAGACCGGCAGCACGCAATCCTGCAGAAAGGCCGCGAGGTCGTTGGTGATGTGGTCGATATGCGGCTCGCGCACCGCCTCCTGCTCGAAGCTCTCGCGGAACGGGTCGAGGATGCGGGGCACCACCAGGACCGTCGCCATGCCGAGGTCGTGCGGCACCGCGAGGTTGCGCGCGATGTCCTCGAACAGTGCCGAGCGGTGCGGATCGACCCCGTGGCGCTCGAGGAAGCGCTCGTAGGTCGAGCGCTCGGGCTTCGGCACGAAGTCGGCGGCGGCGATGTCGAACACGTCCTCGAAATGGTCGAGGATGCCGAGCTTGGCCGCGACGCGCTCGGCGTGGCGGCGCGAGCCGTTGGTCAGGATCAGCTTGCGCCCGGGCAGGCGCTCGATCGCGTCGCCGAGCGCGGTGTCGAGCTTGATCGCCGAGTGGTCGATATCGTGCGCGAAGTCGAGGAAGTCGTGCGGGTCGACGCCGGCTTCCACCATCAGCGCCTTCAGGGTGGTGCCGTAGCGATGGTAGAAGTGCTTCTGCAGCGCGCGGGCCGAGAGGCCGTCGAGCCCGTAGAGCCGCATGACGTAGAGCGTGATGCGCTCGTCCACCTGCGGCCAGACCCGCGCGTCGCTCGGATAGAGCGTGTTGTCGAGGTCGAAGACCCAGGTATCGACCTCACGGAATCCGCGGGATTCGGGGGTGGTGAAGTGGCTCTCGCCGGAAAGGAACAAGGCTCTCGCGTTTCGTGGCGGCCGCGCGGGCTTGCGCGGCCAAGGCAGTGTAAGATGGATGCCCCGGCGGCGAAAGGAAACCGCCGCGGCGAGAGCGGGGACGGCTCAGCTTCGCCGGATCAGGGTGCCGGCGCCGTAATCGGTGAAAAGCTCGAGCAGCACCGCGTGATTGACCTTGCCGTCGAGGATGACGACCGCCTCGACGCCCTGGTCGATGGCGTAGATGCAGGTCTCGACCTTGGGGATCATGCCGCCCGTGATGGTGCCGTCCGCGATCAGGCGACGGCAATCCTCCACCGTCAGCTCGGGGATCAGGTTCTTGTCCTTGTCGAGAACGCCCGGCACGTCGGTGAGCAGCAACAGGCGCTTGGCGCGCAAAGCCCCCGCGATCGCGCCCGAGAAGGTGTCGGCGTTGACGTTGTAGGTCTGGCCGTCCGCCCCGTAGGCGACGGGGGCGAGGACCGGGATCAGCTCGGCCTTCAGCACCGCGTCGAGGACGCCGCGCTCGACGTGGTCGGGCTCGCCGACGAGGCCGAGATCGAGCGCCTTCTCCTCCTGGCTCTCGGGGTCCTTCACGGTGCGCAGCGCTCGCTTGGCGCGCACCATGTTGCCGTCCTTGCCGCACAGGCCGATGGCGCGGCCGCCCTCGGCGGAGATCCAGCCGACGATCTGCTTGTTGATGGAGCCGGCGAGAACCATCTCGACCACCTCGACGGTGGCCTCGTCGGTGACGCGTAGCCCGCCGCGGAATTCGGACTGGATGCCCAGCCGCTCCAGCATCCGGCCGATCTGCGGGCCGCCGCCGTGCACGACGACCGGCTTCAGGCCCGACTGCTCCAGCAGCACGATGTCCTCGGCGAAATCCTCCGCCGCCGCGCGGTCGCCCATGGCGTGTCCGCCGTACTTGATGACCACGATCTCCTGATCGTAGCGCTGCATGTGCGGCAGGGCCTGCGCGAGGACTTCGGCGCGCACGTGCACGTTCGGCAGATCGGTCATCGTGGTCCTCTGGCAACCGGGCGGGACGGCGGACGCGGGCGGGCTTCTACATGAGTGCGGGCGGCCTGCGAAGTCTTAAGAGCCACGAAATCGGATCCCGGCCGCTTCCGTGAACCTCGGCGGCTTCCCGGCAGTTCCTGGGCGGCGTCGACTTTGCCGGGCATGGATGTCCGGCGCACCCCGTCCGCACCGCGGACGGCCCGGCGCAACCCCGCGAGCGTGATCGGGCATGGCCCTCGCCGGTTAACGAGGGCCGCGACCCGGCATTCGGCCCGCCGCAATCAGCGCGCGGGGCTCGGGACGTGATGATCGGCGAAGCCGCGACACGCGAACAATTTGCACTCGTCAGACCGAACGAAACATCGATTTCTGAAACGATAATGTTCCCGCCATCCTAACGGCCATGAAGTCTGTCAATGGCCCATTAACCATGTGGCCCGATCCTGACATGGTCGCCCAGGATCTCGAGACCGATGCTCAACGCCGATCCCCTCTTCACCCGCCCGACGCTGACGAGCCCCCATCTCCTCTCGAGCGCGCTGGAGCGCTTCCGGCGAAGCGCCAGCTCCCCGGCCGAGGTCTGGCGCATGCTGACCGAGAGCTACACCGTCGACCTCGACGCGGTGGCGGTCCTGTTGCCCTCCGAGGAGCCGGAGCCGACCTGGCTCCCCGCGCGCGACTGACGAGCGGGACCTCGCGGCCGGAGCCGATGCCGGCCGCCCAACGCCTTCGAACGGGTGAGACCTGCGGGTCACGCAGATCATCGATCGCAGGAGGCACCACCACGCTGGCACATGCCGTGCTTCGTGGAAGACCGGGACTAGTGAGGAACACGCCGAGGCAATAATCACGCGGCGGCTCGAACGCCAGAGCACCACCGCGGACCTTTCGACCATTCGAACAAGGGGTCCGTCATGTCTGAACTGCTCTCGGTCGCGCTCGTCTGCGCCGGCACGCTGCTGGCCCAGGATTGCTCGCGTGAAACCGCGCTCGACGTCATCGTGTCTCCCGCCCGCACGCCGATGGAGTGCATGATGCACGCCCAGACCGTGGCGGCGGCGGCGGGGCTGCCCGGCGGCGACCAGCGCTACCTCAAGATCACCTGCGAGCGCCGGCACGCCGAGGTTCCGGTTCTCACCGCCGGGCGCGCCTCGTGAGATCCCGGTGCCGCCCGTGCCCGGCCGCGCCTCGCGCGCCGGGCGCGGTCGCCCGCCGGCCGTTCCGATCCCTCAGCCGACGACCGTGAGGGTGCCGCCGGGCCGAAGCGTGCCGCCCGCGAGAACCTCCGCGTAGACGCCGCAATCGCGGTGGCCCAGGCGCTCGTCGAGCGTCCAGGGGATCTCGAGGTCGCGCAGACCGCTCACGGGATCGACATTGGTCGCCGCGCAGCGCTGCGTGCGCTGGGTGATGCGCAGGCGCAGCCCGTCCTCGCCCTCGAGAACGGCGCCGACCAGGGCAAGCTCGGCCCATGGCTCCAGGCCCTCCACCATCAGGTTGCCGCGGAAGCGCAGGGGGTCGACCGGCGCCCCGACGAAATCCTCGATGGCACGCACGCTGGCGAGGTTGATCAGCGAGACGAAGCCGGTGGCGGAATCGGTGAACCGGTATTGCGGGGGCGCCGCGAGCACGCGCGGCTCGCCGCGCAGCGCGTCGGGCAGCGTCCGCCGGATCACCTCCTCCAGCCTCGCGCGGCCTTCCGGAGTCCCGAGGTCGGCGGCGAGTGCCCTGCCGTCGCCGGTCTCCACGGTCAGGGTCGCGCTCGCCTCGTCGTAGCGGGTGCGCAGGCGCGCCAGCGCCTCGTCGCGCATCAGCATGACGTACTTGGTCTTCGGCAGATGGCGCGGGGCGACCGGGTTGAAGCCGGACGGGCCGTTCTCGATCGCGTAGAGCCGATCGCCCGGGAAGTAGCCGCTCGTCTCGAGCGTAGCGGCGTCGAGGCGCTCGGGGCTCAGCCCCTTCACGGGATAGCGGTAGAGGGCGGCGAGGCGGAGCGTGCTGTGCGCGGTCATGCGCCGAGCGTGACCCTGAAATTCAGCTTGGCGCAAGTCCGCACCATCCCCTTGTGGTGCCGATCTGCAACACCACATCCCGGGTACCGGTGGCCCGAGGCGCCGGGTTCCTCAGCGGCACGAGCCGGAGGACGTCGTTTCGGCGAGGCCGCGCCGCGAGGCGGGCGGCGGATCGCCGGTACGGGGAGGTCGAGACACGTGAATTTCGAGAAGTATACCGAGCGCGCCCGCGGCTTCGTTCAGGCGGCACAGAACCTCGCGATGCGCGAGGGCCACCCGCAATTGCAGCCGGGCCACCTGCTGAAGGTGCTGCTCGACGATCCCGAGGGCCTATGCGCCGGGCTGATCGACCGGGCCGGCGGTCAGTCCCGGGTGGCGCTGGCGCAGATCGAGAGCTGGCTCGACAAGTTGCCCAAGGTTTCCGGCAACGCGGCGCCCCCGCAGGCGACGCGCGAGCTCGTGCGCCTGTTCGACACGGCCGAGAAGGCCGCCGAGAAGGCGGGCGACAGCTACGTCACGGTCGAGCGGCTGTTGCTGGCGCTCGCGGTGGAGAAGGACACGGAGGCCGGGCGTGCGCTCACCGCGGCGGGCGTCACCGCGGCCTCGCTCAACGCGGCCATCAACGCGCTCCGCAAGGGCCGCACCGCCGACAACGCCAATGCCGAGAACGCCTACGACGCGCTCAAGAAATATGCCCGCGACCTCACGGAAGCGGCGCGCGATGGCAAGCTCGACCCCGTGATCGGGCGCGACGAGGAGATCCGGCGCACGATCCAGGTTCTGTCCCGGCGCACCAAGAACAATCCCGTCCTGATCGGCGAGCCCGGTGTCGGCAAGACCGCCATCGTCGAGGGGCTGGCGCTGCGCATCGTCAACGGCGACGTGCCGGAATCGCTTCGCGACAAGTCGCTGCTCGCCCTCGACATGGGCGCGCTGATCGCGGGCGCGAAGTATCGCGGCGAGTTCGAGGAGCGGCTCAAGGGCGTGCTCTCCGAAGTGACGGCGGCGGAAGGCGGCATCATCCTGTTCATCGACGAGATGCACACGCTCGTCGGCGCGGGCAAGGCGGACGGGGCAATGGACGCCTCGAACCTGCTGAAGCCGGCGCTCGCCCGGGGCGAGCTGCACTGCGTCGGCGCCACCACGCTCGACGAGTACCGCAAGCACGTCGAGAAGGATGCGGCGCTGGCGCGGCGCTTCCAGCCCGTCTTCGTGTCGGAGCCGACCGTCGAGGACACGGTCTCGATCCTGCGCGGAATCAAGGAGAAGTACGAGCAGCACCACGGGGTGCGCATCCAGGATTCGGCGCTGGTCGCCGCCGCCACGCTCTCGAACCGCTACATCACCGACCGCTTCCTGCCCGACAAGGCGATCGACCTTGTCGACGAGGCGGGCTCGCGCCTGCGCATGCAGGTGGATTCGAAGCCCGAGGAGCTCGACAACGTCGACCGCGAGATCGTGCGCCTCAAGATCGAGGGCGAGGCGCTGAAGAAGGAGACGGACGCGGCGTCCCGCGACCGCCTGCAGCGGCTTGAGCGGGAACTCGCCGATCTCGAGGAGCAATCCGCCGCGATCACCGCGCGTTGGAAGGCCGAGAAGGACAAGCTCGGCGCGGCCGCCGACCTGAAGAAGAAGCTTGACGAGGCGCGCACCGAGCTCGCGAGCGCCCAGCGCCAGGGCCAGTACCAGCGCGCGGGCGAGCTCGCCTACGGCGTGATCCCGGGTCTCGAGAAGCAGCTCGCCGAGATCGAGGCGCAGGCCGAGAGCGCGGTCGCGCGGGACGGCATGATGGAGGAGGCCGTGACGCCGGCCCATATCGCGGGCGTGGTCTCCCGCTGGACCGGCGTGCCCGTCGACAAGATGCTGGAGGGAGAGCGCGAGAAGCTGCTCGCCATGGAGCAGGCTCTGGCCAAGCGCGTCGTCGGCCAGCAGGAGGCGGTCGAGGCCGTCTCGACGGCGGTCCGCCGGGCGCGGGCCGGCCTGCAGGATCCGAACCGGCCGATCGGCTCGTTCATGTTCCTGGGGCCGACCGGCGTCGGCAAGACCGAGCTGACCAAGGCGCTCGCGGGCTTCCTGTTCGACGACGACACGGCGCTCGTGCGCATCGACATGTCCGAGTACATGGAGAAGCACGCGGTCGCCCGCCTGATCGGCGCCCCGCCGGGCTACGTGGGCTACGAGGAGGGCGGTGCGCTCACCGAGGCCGTGCGGCGGCGGCCCTATCAGGTCGTGCTGTTCGACGAGGTCGAGAAGGCCCATCCGGACGTCTTCAACGTCCTCCTGCAGGTGCTCGACGACGGGCGCCTGACGGACGGGCAGGGCCGGACGGTCGACTTCCGCAACACGCTCCTGATCATGACCTCGAATCTCGGGGCCGAGTATCTGGTGAACCAGCCCGAGGGCCAGGACACGGATGCCGTCCGCGACGAGGTGATGGGTGTGGTGCGCAGCCACTTCCGGCCCGAGTTCCTGAACCGGGTCGACGAGATCATCCTGTTCCACCGCCTCAAGCGGGCGGAGATGGGCGCGATCGTCGACATCCAGCTCCAGCGGCTCAGCCGGCTACTGGAGGAGCGCAAGATCACCCTCGATGTCGACGGGGAGGCGCGTGCCTGGCTCGCCGACAAGGGCTACGACCCGGCCTACGGCGCGCGGCCCCTGAAGCGCGTGATCCAGAAGACCGTGCAGGATCCGCTCGCCGAGCTGATCCTGTCCGGCAAGGTCCATGACGGCGAGACCGTACCGGTCCATCTCGGGCCGATGGGACTGATGATCGGCGACACCGCCGTCGGCGCCGAGCGCCGCCCGGCCAACGTCACGCTGAACTGACCGCGGACATCCGGGCCCCGGCGCTCCGAAAGCGAGCGCCGGGGCTTTTCATGAACGCCCCGCGCGCGGACAGTGCCGGGGCGATGACCGACCTCCTCACCTACGCGATCGGCGACGTTCACGGCTGCGCGGACCTGCTCGACGCGCTCCTGGAGCGCATCGAGGCGCATCGGGCCGGGCGCCCGCACCGACTCGTCTTCCTCGGCGACTACATCGACCGCGGGCCCGACAGTGCCGGGGTGGTGCGCACCGTGCGGCGCCTCCACTGGAGCGACCCCGAGGCGGTGACCTGCCTCCTCGGCAATCACGAGGCCATGCTGCTCGCCTGCCTGCAGACGCCGGGGGCCGCCGATCACTGGCTGCGCAACGGTGGGATCGAGACGCTCGCCTCCTACGGCCTCGACGCGATCGAGGATTTCCCGGGCGACGTGCTCGACTGGATCGAGACCCTGCCGAGCGTGCACGCGGATGCGCGGCGCTGGTACGTCCATGCAGGCTTTCGCCCCGGCTGCACCCCGCCCGATCCCGACCTGCAGAACCGCATCTGGATCCGCGAGCCGTTCCTGTCGGAGGACCACGATTTCGGTCGTCACGTGGTCCACGGCCACACGCCTCGGCTCTCGGGTGCGCCGGAGGTGCGCCGCCACCGCACCAACCTCGATACGGGCGCGGTCTATGGCGGTGCCCTGACCGCTGGCGTGTTCACGGATCGCCAGGGACCGGCCGTGGAGTTCATCGCCGTTCCGGCTCGGCGCTACGCGGAGTAGGGCGCCGCCCCGCAGGCAGAGCGCGGCACGAGCCGCTCGATTGCCGGGGCGTATGATTCAGTACATATTCAATTTGATTACTCAGTTGACACGATTTAGCCACATTTTATACAGTATATCAAGTTAATAACAATTCTTAACTTGAGGATTTTATGCCCGACAGGGGTCGATGCCTCTTGCAGGGTCTGACGCCGGCGCAGATTGCCGCATCGCCGTTCGACGTCAGGGTGGTCGATCCGCACGATCGCGGCGGCAGCGCCTGGACGCCGGAGCAGATCCGGGTGATGGGAGCCGGCACGGCGAGCCCCCATCTCGTGCTCGGCTCCCTCAATATCGGCGAGGCGCAGTCTCAGCGCAGCTATTTCCGGGCGATCCCGCGCGCGGCGCTGGGCCCCGCGAGCCCGCATGCGCCCGCCCATTTCGCGGTGGCCTTCTGGGCGCAGCCGTGGCGCGTGATGGCGATGCGCAGCATCGATCAGCTGATCCGGACCGGCTACGACGGCGTGTGCCTCGACGCGGTCGATGCCTGCCACTCCACCTGGGCGCGGAGCCAGGGCGTCAATCCGATGGCGGCCATGGCCGCGCTCGTCACCGATCTCGCCGGCTATGCCCGAGCCCGCAGGCGCGGCTTCAAGGTCTGGGCGATGAACGGGGAGGCGCTCCTGGCGAGCGAGCCCGTCCTCGCCGGTCTCGACGGGTTGTTCCGGGAGAACCTGTACGTCACCGCGGCGGGCCGGAGGCGGCCGGCCGAGGAGATCGCGGCGAGCCTGGCGCTTCTCAAGCGCATGATCGCGGCCGGAAAGGACGTGATCGCGGTCGAGCGGGTGGACAGCGCCGAGATGGCCGCCGCGATCGATGCCGCGGCGGAACGCGACGGGCTCGGCAGCTACATCGGGCGTCTCGAACCGGGCGCGGGCGCCGAGAGCGAGCGCGGCAACCGGCCCCCGGTCCCGGCTCCGAGAACGCCGCCCGTGCCCCCGCGCCGCCGGGAACTCGGCGAGCCGACGCGCGGCGCCGCGGCGTTCCAGCCGGATACGTTCACATTCGGCCCGGCCGAGACCGGGGCGATGCCGCACGGGCTTCGGCCGGCGCCGCGCGGCCCCGTCCAGCTCCAGGCGGATTCGAGCGGCCCAAGCGCGATGGGCCTGTACCTGCAGCGCAGCTGCGGCGCCGATCACCCCGACTTCCGGGCCTCGCGCTGAACCGCGGCCCAGGGCGTCAGCCGGCCTTCGGACGCACGGTCCGCGCCGGGTTGCCGACCACCGTCGCGCCGGGTGCGACGTCCCGCGTCACCACGCTGCCCGCGCCGATGATGGCATCGTCCCCGACGGTCACTCCCGGCATGATCAGGGCGCCGCCGCCGATCCAGACATTGCGGCCGATGCTGACCGGGCGACCGGATTCGAGGCCGGAGCGGCGGATTTCGGGATCGCGCGGATGGTCGGCCGTGAGGATCTGAACCAGCGGCCCGATCTGCGCGCCATCGCCGATCGTCACGCTCACCACGTCGAGGATGACGCAGTTGAAGTTCAGGAAGACGTCGGCCCCGAGCACGATGTTGTAGCCGTAATCGCAGTGGAAGGGCGGCCGGATCACCGCGCCGGTGCCGACGGCGGCCAGGCGCTCGACCAGAAGCGCGCGGCGCTCGGAGGGGGAGAGACCGAGCGAGGCATTGTAGCGGACGAGCCATTCCCGTGCGGCCGCCGCATCGGCCTGAATCTCGGGCGAGCCGGCATGGTAGAGCTCGCCAGCCAGCATCTTCTCCTTCTCAGTCCGCGCCATCCGCCCTCATGCCTGTCTACGCGCCCGCGCTGTGCGGGCCGGGTTTCGAGCCATGGCACGGAAGCGCCGATCCCCCAAGAATCCGGTCCCCCAGGTATCCGGCCTGGACCCGGCGTCGGGGCAGACGCCGGGTTCGGAGCCGATCCGCGGGATGGCGACTACGGCGCACGTCGCCGAGGTCACTTATAGCCCAGGATCACGCGTGATCGCGACGGCCGAGCACAGAAGCGTCCGGCGCGCTGGCGCGGCGCTGCGGCCGTCTCTGCAATCCTGAGAGTGAAACAACCCTAGATTTATACCTCGCCGTGCCCAAGATATCGCCCCGAATTCCTGTATCCGTCCGACTGAGCAAAAACTACTCTCCCGGATACCGGACAAGAGCAGTGTAGGCTCGCTCGCTTTCACGCTTCCTTCCGAGTTGCCTGTCACTGTCGGGGAGCGCGAAGTCCCACACCACCGAGCGACCCGGCACCGATGAAGGCTCTCGACATGCGGCTGGGCATCAAGGCCGATCGGCCTCCATCACGGATGAGGATCGTCCAGATGAAGGCGCTCGCGCGGAACGTGCCCGTCTTCTACGGGGTCCATGCCTGCAATGCCGTGCTGCTGGCGCATGCCTTTCGCGACGCGGCCCCGGCCCTGCTGACGGGCGCCCCCCTGCTTCTCCTGCTGGTCGGGTATGGGCTGCGCGTCGTCACGGCCCTCTCCACGGCGCGCAGGCCGATGACGCCGGAGATCGCCGACAGGCATTACCGGCGCCTCCATGTTCTGACCGCGCTCCTCATCTTGTCCAGCTGCCTCTGGAGCTTCGCGCTCTCGCAGTACGGCACCGCGGCCTTGCAGATGCATGGGCTGATCTACCAGGCCCTCTCGATCCTGCTCTGCGCGATCAGCCTCATGCACATCCGGTCGGTCAGTCTGATCGCGATCTCCGCCCTTCTCCCGGTCGGCGCAATCGCCCTCGCGACCGGCGAGAGCACGATGCGGATCACCGCTCTGACCGTCATGATCACGGGGCTGGCGGTCTTCTACCTCATCGTCCTCTATTCCAGGAGCTTCCGCGACCTCGTGAACCAGCACGGCGAACTGAAGCGCCTCAGCGGGGAAACGGCGCTGCTGGCGAAGCTCGACCAGCTGACCGGGCTGCCGAACCGCAACGCCTTCTTCGCCGAGCTTCAGGCGCTGCTCGGCGCGGCGGGTGAAAATGGCGAGATCCACGTCGCGGTCATCGACCTCGACGGCTTCAAGACGGTGAACGAGATGTACGGGCATGCCGTCGGCGACGGCGTGCTGCGCGAGGTCGCCCTGCGTCTGCGCGGGCTTCACGGCCCCGGGCGCCATCTCGGACGCCTCGGTGGCGACGAATTCGGCCTCGTGATCTCGGGCGGCGAGAGCGCCGACGAGGCGCAGGGGATATGCCACGCGGTCCTCGCCGCGATCCGCGAGCCTGTTCTCCTCGATGCCCACACGGTGCGGGTCGATGCCTCGATCGGGCTGGCGAGCGCGACGGCTGCCGGTGGGAATGCCGCGCAGCTGCACGAGCAGGTGCACTACGCGTTGCGCCAGGCGAAGTCCGGCGAGGTGAAGGGCTGCGTGCGTTTCAGCCGCGATGTCGAAGATCGCATGCGCCGGGCCAACCAGCTCGCCCATGCCCTGCGGAGCGCCGATCTCCAGAGCGAGCTGAGCCTGCAGTTCCAGCCCGTGGTCGATGCCACGCACGGCCGCATCATCGCCTTCGAGGCGCTGGCGCGCTGGACCAGTCCCGAGATCGGCCCGGTTTCTCCGGCCGAGTTCATCACGGTGGCCGAGAACAGCGGCCTGATCGGCCTGATGACGGACGTGCTCCTGCTGAAGGCCCTGCAGGCCGCCGCGACCTGGCCGGCCGACATCCAGCTCTTCTTCAACCTGTCGGCGCGCGACATCGTCGTGCCGGGATTCGCCGAGCGGATCGCCGAGATCATCGCGGCAAGCGGCCTGGCTCCGCGCCGCGTCGCCTTCGAAGTCACGGAAACGGCCCTCGTCCGCGACTTCGCCGCGGCCAGGCAGACGCTCAGGGCGCTCAAGGAACTCGGGGTCTCGATCGCGCTCGACGATTTCGGGACCGGTTTCTCGAGCCTGAGCTACGTGCACCGCCTGCCGATCGACAAGCTCAAGATCGATCAGTCCTTCGTCAGCGAGATCACGACCAGCCGGACCTGCCGCGACATTGTCCGCGCGGTGATCGCCATGTGCCGCAGCCTCGGCATCGCCACGGTGGCCGAAGGCGTCGAGACGCGCGAGCAGATGCTCCTGCTCGGCCGCCTCGGCTGCAGGACGATGCAGGGCTACCATTTCGGCAAGCCCCTGCCCGTCGCGGAGGCGGAGCGGCTCGCGTTGCGGCCGGATTTGCTCGGGCTCGAGGGCGCGCTCGCCGCCCCGGCCTCGGCGGCCTGAGCCGCGTCAGGCGCGCGCCGGCAGGAAGGCGGCCACGATACCGCCGATCCAGCCCGCCATGAGAAGGAGGCCCCCGCTCGGGGCCGCCATCGGGAACAGGGCGTGCTGCGCGAGCGCCCGCGTGGCGAGATCGCCGCTGAACAGACAGAGGCCGGCGAGGAGGGCGCCGGCCGCGATCCGGGCGGCCGAGCCGCGCACGAGCCCCGCCGCGCCGAGCGCGGTCAGCGCCATCACCGCGGGCGCGTGGAACAGCAGGAATTGCCCCGCGATCCGGAGCGTGTCGCCGTCGCCGGGCCGATGGGCGGCGGCGGCGCTCGCGGCGACGCCGAGCAGCCCGGCCAGGGCCGCAAGCGCGATCAGGGCACGGTCCGGGCCGCGCACGGTGCCGGCCTCAGCCGCCATGCTCGGCCAGGAGCCGCGCGATGCTGGCGCGCAGTTCCGGCACGCCGCGGTCGTCGCGGCTCGAGGTCAGCAGGATCTCGGGATAGGCGGCCGGGCGCCGGGCGAGCGCCGCCTCGATGCCGCGGATGCGGGCCTCGATCTCGGATTTCCTGAGCGCGTCGCCCTTGGTGAGGACGATCTGATAGCTCACCGCCGCCTTGTCGAGGCCGTCGAGCACGTCGGTGTCGATCGCCTTCAGGCCGTGGCGGGAATCGATCAGCATGTAGACGCGGGCGAGATTGGCTCTGCCCTTTAGGTAGGCGTGGATCAGGGCGGTCCAGGCCGCGACCTTCGCCTTCTCCACCGCCGCGAAGCCGTAGCCCGGCATATCGACGAGCGTCAGGCGCCCGCCAATGTCGAAGAAGTTGAGCTGCTGCGTGCGCCCCGGCGTGTGCGAGGTGCGCGCCAGCGTGTTGCGCCCGGTCAGCGCGTTGACGAGGCTCGACTTGCCCACGTTCGAGCGGCCCGCGAAGGCGATCTCGACGCCCCTCATCGCCGGCAGGCTGCCGAGGGAGGGGGCGGCCGCCACGAAATCCGCCGCTCCGGCGAAGAGCAGGCGCCCGGATTCGACGAGGGTCGGATCGATGTCGTTCGGCTGGTTCATGCGCCTGTCCGGGGCCGGCTTCGCGCCCGGCCCCCGTTTCGCCTTCGATCAGACCCGGCGGATCAGCTCTTCGCCGCGGCCTTCTCGGACGCGCTCTTCCGGAACGTGCCCTTGAGGTTGTCCCAGAGCTCGACCTTCACCCCGTTGCGCCGCATGATCACGTATTGCTGGATCACGGAGAGGGTGTTGTTCCAGGCCCAATAGATCACCAGACCCGCCGGGAACGAGCCCAGCATGAAGGTGAAGATGATCGGCATGAAGGTGAAGATCTGCGCCTGGACCGGGTCCGGCGGCGCGGGGTTCATCTTCATCTGCACGAACATCGTCACGCCCATGATGAGCGGCCAGATGCCGAGGTGGATGAAGTCCGGTGCCACGAAGGGAAGCAGCCCGAACAGGTTCAGAATGCTCGTCGGATCGGGCGCGGCGAGGTCCTGGATCCAGCCGAAGAACGGCGCGTGCCGCATCTCGATCGTGATGAACAGCACCTTGTACAGCGCGAAGAAGACCGGGATCTGAATCAGCACCGGCCAACAGCCTGCGACGGGATTGATCTTCTCCTTCTTGTAGAGCTCCATCATCGCCTGCTGCTGCTTCATCTTGTCGTCCGCGTAGCGCGAGCGGATCGACTGCATCTCCGGCTGGACGGCCTTCATCTTGGCCATGGAGACATAGGAGCGGTTGGCGATGGGCAGGAAGAAGATCTTCAAGATCAGCGTGACGACGAGGATCGAGACACCGAAATTGCCGAACAGGTGGTAGAAGAAGTCCAGCGCACGGAACATCGGCTTGGTGATGAAGTGAAACCATCCCCAGTCGATCATCAGGTCGAACTGCTTGATGCCGAGGTCGCGCTCGTAGGCGTTGATGGTGTTCACCTCCTTGGCGCCCGCGAACAGGCGCTGGGTCGAACCGACGCTGGCGCCGGGCTCGACGGTGCGGGCATCGGCCCGCACGCTCGCCTGGTAGACCTTGGTCGCGCCGTCCGTTCGCTCCGTGAAGGCGCCGGTATAGGCGGTGCCCTGGTCGGGGATCGCGGCGGCCGCCCAATACTTGTCGGTGATGCCGACGAAGCCGCCGGTCACGTTCGCCCAGGCCTTGCCCTTGGTGTTGGGGCCGCCATAGGCTGGCTCCTTGGCGAGGTGGTCGTAGGTGTATTCCTGCAGCCCGTCGCCGCCGAGCACGCCGATCAGGCCCTCGTGCAGGACGTAGTATCCCTGCGTATGCGGCTTACCCCAGCGCGAGACGAGGCTGTAGGGATAGAGCGAGACCGCGCCCGAGCCCTTGTTCTCAACCTCGTCGCGGACCGTGAACATGAACTTGTCGTCGACCGCGAGGATGCGGCGGAAGAGCAGGCCCGCGCCGTTGTCCCAGGACAGGGTCACGGGCTTGCCGGGCGAGAGCACCTCGCCGTCGGCCGTCCAGACGGTCTCGTTGTTCGGCAGCGGGCCCGCATTCGAGCCGACCCAGCCGAACTCGGCGTAGTAGGGCGTCTCGGTGCCGGCGGGCGAGAGCAGCACGATGCGCGGGCTCTTGTCGTCGACGGTCTCGTGGTAGTTCTTCAGCGAGACGTCATCGATGCGGCCGCCCTTGAGCGCGATCGAGCCGGAGAGCGCCGGGGTCTCGATGCGGATGCGCGGCGAGCGCGCGAGCGCGGCCTCGCGCGACACCGGCCCGGCCTGGTTCGGCACCGTGCCGGGCGCGGGCGCCGCGGGACCGCCCTCCTTCGGGCTCGGCGAGGGGACGCCGTCCGGGCTCACGCCCGGGCTCTGTTGCGCCCCTTGGGTCTGAGCGGTTGCCTGGCGCTGCTGCTCCACTCGGGGCGCGGCCACGAAGTAGTTCCAGCCGAGCAGGACCACGAGCGACAGCGCGATCGCCACGATCATGTTGGTCTTGTCATTGCCCATCGCTGGATCCGTCGCACGCGTGTCTGTCGGGGGAGGGGAGGCGGAGCGCGGCCGCCTCGGACGCATCGGGTCTGGTCTCTGGTCCGGCCGCGCGCCCGCGCGGCCGTCGCGAATCGTGCCTGGAAGGTGTGGGCTCGCGCCGCTCTCCGCCAGAGGGGCCGCTCCGCTCCGGTTTGGGCCCGCGCGGCCGCGTCACCGTCGCGAGGGCGCGCCGGAGATCGTCCTTCAGGATGTCGAAGGGCGCGGTCAGCGCCGGGCGCCGCGCGATCACGACGATGTCGGCGGCGATCACCGGGGCCTCGACGGCGACGGCATCGACGGCCTCGCGCAGGCGGCGCCGGATGCGGTTTCGCTCGGTGGCATGGCCGACCCGCTTGGTGATCGTGAACCCGAGGCGCAGCCCCGTGGCGGGGGATCCGTCGCGCGACTCGCCCGAATCCCGCAGGCGACCTTGCGCCGTCATGCGCTCGGTGTGGAAGCGGCGCCCGCCGGCCGCCGCCAGGAAATCGGATCGCCGCTTCAGCCGTTCGATGGTCGACACTGCCGGTCCGATCCCGCGAACCGCCTCGCGCCGGGCCGTTCGCGCACCGAGGAATCGCGGCGCGTCGCGCTCAGGCCGAGAGGCGCTTGCGGCCGTGCGCGCGGCGGGCGGCGATGACCTTGCGGCCGCCGGCGGTCGCCATGCGGGCGCGGAAGCCGTGGCGGCGCTTGCGCACGAGCTTGCTCGGTTGGTAGGTTCTCTTCATGGCTCAAGGCCTCCAAAGGTCGAGGCGCGATCGCGGGCGGCTCAATCCGCGCCGGACCTTCGCGTCCTGAAATTGTCTGCAAGCGCGAAGGGCGCCCGAAAAGGGCGCCGCGTCGCAACGAGCCGGCTTATGGCGGAAGGGGTGCCCTGAGTCAACGTTTCCTCACCCCGGCGGCGCCCTCAGTGGCCCTCGAACTCCATCAGCGTCCGGACCGGCACGCCGAGGTCGCGCAGGCGCTGCGCGCCGCCGATCTCCGGCAGGTCGATGACGAAACAGGCCGCCACCACCTCGGCGCCGATCCGGCGCAGCAGGTTGACGGCGGCCGTGGCGGTGCCGCCGGTGGCGATGAGGTCGTCGACGAGGAGGACGCGGTCGCCCGGCTTGATGGCGTCGACGTGGATCTCGATCTCGTCGGTGCCGTACTCGAGCGCGTAGGCGATCGAGACGGTCTTGTGCGGAAGCTTGCCCTTCTTGCGGATCGGCACGAAGCCGGAGGAGAGCTGGTGCGCGACCGCGCCTCCCAGGATGAAGCCCCGCGCCTCGATGCCCGCCACCTGGTCGATCCGCCCGCCGGCGAACGGGTGGACCAGGGCATCGACCGCCCGACGGAAGGCGCGCGGGTCGCTCAGCAGCGTCGTGATGTCCCGGAAGATGATGCCGGGCTTCGGGTAATCGTGGATCGAGCGGATCGATTCCTTCAGCGCGACGTGGCGGCGGGCATCCATGCGGAGAGCCTTCTGAGACGAGAGCAGCGCGGGTTGTGGCAGAAGCCGAGCCCGCTGACCAGCTTGTCCCGGCGCGCCGCCCAGGGCCGCCCGGCCGCCTCAGTGCTTCTGCTCGGCCGGCCCGTGGCTCTGCGGCCGGTGGCCCTCCTGGCCCGGATTGTTGTGCTTGTTGTGGTCGCGGCTCTCCTGCTGCGAGGTGGCGCGCGGCGCCCGCTCCGGGCTGTTGCGGATCCTGGCGCCGCCGCCCGCGGGCACGTTCGGACCGTCCCTGTGCTCGATGATCCGGATCTGCTGATCGTGTGTCTTGTCGCCGGCCATGGACCGCTCCGGGTTGAGGGAGATGTCCTGGGCCAACCCGGCGCCCGTGCGCCTGTTCCGGCACGCCGTTCAGGCGTTGCACTTCCTCAGGATGCCGACGAGCTCCCGGTGCAGCGCCTCGTTGCCGCAGGCCACCGAGCGCGTCGCCAGCGCCTCGGCGGCTCCGTCCGCCGAGGTCACGAAGCCGCCGGCCTCCCGCACCAGGATGATGCCGGCCGCGAGGTCCCATGTCTGCAGGTCGCGCTCCCAGTAGAGGTCGAGGCGGCCGCAGGCCACGTAGGCGAGGTCGAGCGCCGCCGAGCCCTGGCGGCGGGTCCCGCCCGTCACCGCCATCACGGCCGCGACCTCGCGCAGAAGGCGCGGGTGGTTGCCGCGCCCGAGATAGGGCGTGCCGTAGGCCGCGAGCGCGTCGGCCATGTCGGCGCGGCCGGAGACGCGCAGGCGCCGGTTGTTCAGGTAGGCGCCCTTGCCGCGCTCGGCCACGAACAGCTCGTCCTTGATCGGGTCGTAGACGACGCCGGCCACGATCTGCCCCTCGCGCTCGAGGCCGACCGAGATCGCGAAATGGGGGATGCCGTGCAGGAAGTTCGTGGTGCCGTCGAGCGGGTCGACGTGCCAGGTGTGGCTCTTGTCCTGGCCCTCGATGGTGCCGTGCTCCTCCATCACCAGCCCGTAGCCGGGGCGCGCCCGCATCAGCGCGTCGCGCAGCACCTCCTCGGCCTTGCGGTCGGCCGCCGAGACGAAGTTGCCCGGTCCCTTGCGGGAGACCTGCAGGTTCTCGACCTCGCCGAAATCGCGCTTGAGGCCGCGCGCGGCCTTGCGCACGGCGTCGACCATCACGGTCATGAGGGGGGAGGAGATCATGGCTGTCGGGCTCGCAAGAGGTTTCGGGCCGGATTCCCGAGGTTGCGCGGGGTTTAGCGCAACGCGCGAAAGAATCGACCCCGCTCCGCCGCGGGGCGGACATGCGGCCCGGCGCGCGCCTCGCCTCTCCCAGGCGGGAAAGGCGAGGCGCCGTGCTGCTCCGCCGGACCGACTCAGCGGGACATCGCGGCCTTGAGGTTCTCGTCGACCTTGTCGAGGAAGCCGGTGGTCGAGAGCCACTTCTGGTCCGGGCCGACGAGGAGCGCGAGATCCTTCGTCATGAAGCCGGCCTCGACCGTGTCGATGCAGACCGTCTCGAGGGTTCCGGCGAACCTGGCGAGGTCCGCGTTGTCGTCGAGCTTCGCCCGGTGGGCGAGGCCGCGGCTCCAGGCGAAGATCGAGGCGATCGAGTTCGTCGAGGTCTCCTTGCCCTTCTGGTGCTCGCGGTAATGGCGCGTCACGGTGCCGTGGGCGGCCTCGGCCTCGACCGTCCGGCCGTCGGGGGTGAGGAGCACCGAAGTCATCAGGCCGAGCGAGCCGAAGCCTTGCGCCACCGTGTCCGACTGCACGTCGCCATCGTAGTTCTTGCAGGCCCAGACGTAGCCGCCCGACCATTTGAGCGCGGAGGCCACCATGTCGTCGATGAGGCGGTGCTCGTAGGTGATGCCGGCCGCGTCGAAGCGCGCCTTGAACTCGTTCTGGTAGACCTCCTCGAACAGGTCCTTGAAGCGCCCGTCATAGGCCTTGAGGATGGTGTTCTTGGTCGACAGGTAGACCGGGTACTTGCGGTTGAGGCCGTAATTCATCGAGGCGCGGGCGAAGTCGCGGATCGAGTCGTCGAGGTTGTACATCGCCATCGCGACGCCGGCCTCGGGGAACTTGAAGACCTCCCGCTCGATGACGGTGCCGTCATCGCCCTCGAACTTGACGGTCAGGCGGCCCTTGCCCGGCACCTTGAAGTCGGTGGCACGGTACTGGTCGCCGAAGGCGTGGCGGCCGACGACGATCGGCTGCGTCCAGCCCGGCACGAGGCGGGGCACGTTCCGGCAGATGATCGGCTCGCGGAAGATGACGCCGCCGAGGATGTTGCGGATGGTGCCGTTCGGCGACTTCCACATCTCCTTGAGGCCGAACTCCGCCACGCGCGCCTCGTCCGGCGTGATGGTGGCGCATTTCACGCCGACGCCGTGACGCTTGATGGCGTTCGCCGCGTCGACCGTGACCTGGTCGTTGGTGGCGTCCCGGTGCTCGACGCCGAGGTCGTAGTATTCCAGGTCGACGTCGAGGTAGGGGTGGATCAGCTTGTTCTTGATCTCGGCCCAGATGATCCGGGTCATCTCGTCGCCGTCGAGCTCGACGACGGGGTTCGCCACCTTGATCTTCGCCATGATCGTCCGTGCCTTCCTGATCCGGTGTCCTGCCGCGGCCCCCACGCAAGGCGGCTGCCGCGCCCGGCGCCGTCCATAGCGCGGTGCGGCATGAGGGGGAAGGCTGGCGCGCCGGTCCCGCCCGTGACAAGCCCGGGGTCCTGTCAGGAGCCCGGGCTCACTGGGTCAGGCGCGCCGCGGCTGTGGCCTGGGCGAACATGGCGTTGAGCGCCGCCGTGATCTCGTCGGAGGTGCTGGCGGTGCGGAAATAGCCCGGCGAGGCGCAACTCCGGAGCGTATCCGGTACGCTCGGGATGAGGCCGTTCACGCGATCGTTCTCATAGCCGACATTGGTGTTGTAGGGTTGGGCAATAGGTACGTAGGGAATGTAGAGGACCGAGATCGTGATGCCGCGATTTTTCAAAGGCGTGCAGAGATTGGGGTCGAGCAAATTTGCCTTCGAACCCGTCCAGCCGAAACTGTTGGACCAGTACTGATCGTTCTGGACGCCGTCGGTGACGAGGAAAATGAACGGCTGCGGCGTGAGGGAACTCGATCCGTCGCCCGACCGTGTGATCTTGCTGTTGATCGTCGGGAAGAGGTTCTCGAAATGGGTGCCGCCGCTTCCGCGCGGCCGCGATGAATCGCCGATGTCCATATAGGCTTCGAGACCGGCCGCGATCGGTTGTAGCGAGTCGAGGTCGGTTGTCGCGTCGGCCGCGGTTTCCATGTAGCTCACGAACGGAAACAGACCGACGCGATACTGGTTCGGTATGGTCTGATTCTGCTTGGCCGTGGTGAGAAGCTGCGCGACGGCGTTTCCGACCGTCTCGATCCGCAATGTGATTTTATTGGGTTTTGCGATCGAGTATCCAACAAAAGACGGAAAATGGCATGCGAAAGCGCAATTGTTCTTTGTCTGTCCCCAGTTCATGTCGGGATTAATTCTCGCGAAATCGAGTTGTTGCTGCGCACTGGTCGGGAAGCCCATCGATCCGGACGTGTCGAGCAGCAAGTAGAAGTCAAGGTAGGAGCCCATCGTGACGCTGGAGGCTGCGCCCCCGGACAAGGCGACCGTGCTTGTGCCAAACAGCTTTCCGAACGCGCTCGGGTAGCTGCCTGCGTATTGAACGTTCGCGGTGAAGGTCTGTCCTTGGCGTGCCATCCGAACGGTTGGGACGGCAGGGACAGTAAGTGTCACCTTGCCGGCATTCGTCGCGAAGGCTTTCGCGCCCAGCGCCGTGCCGGCGGCAATCGCGCCGTCGGTCAAGGCTGCGCCGCTCTGCGATCCCGAGTTCTGGGCGACGTAATCGCTGGCTCCCTTGATCGCCGCGATGGCCGCGGCGTCCGCCGCGGCGTCCAGGCGGTTGCGAAATACAGTCCTCTGGCCGTGCTCGATCCCCAACCCCAGGAGTCCGATGGTCGGAAGCGCGGCGAGCGCGAATACGATAGCGACGTTGGCGCTCTGGTCGCAGCGCAATCGCGCAGCCTGCCGGACAGTCCAGCGCAAAGCCGCGTGTCGTGCGCGGGGCCTTGTGCATGCTTGCTTCATGGCGGCGAACCTTTACATGTGGCAATCGACGATATAGTTTCCCTGACTGTAATCGAATGATATCGTTGAGACATATCGCGGAGCCAAATAGTAGGTCCGACTGATGAATTTTTTTCTGATAAAGGAACTTCCGACGAGCGGCGTGTACCAGTATGCGGCCTGGACCACGATGAGCGACCCCGGGCCAAAAGTGTCGGTCGGTAACGTCGTCGATGTCGGGTCCGCCGTATCGGGCGCCGGCAGCATCGGTACGTAACATGAAAGTGGATATGCGCCGTAGGACCAAGACAGAAAGGCAGTGTAACTGCAGTCCTTCGTGCAAGATGGGATCGTTCTAAAGAACTTCACGAATGCAATCGTAAATGAAATATTTTGATACCAGGGAATACCGCGTTGCTTTGCTTCCTTGAGCACTTCAGGGAATATAACCATCGAAGAATCATTATAGAAAAACAAATCAGCTAAATTAACAGAACCACTCTTGTTTTGGGCGAGCATCCCGGCTGTGGCACGAGCGATTTCAGAGACTTTGCGCGTGTAGTTGATGTACCGGCCGACCTCGACCCCGCTGAGCAAAAGGGCCAGGATGACAGGCGCGATGACTGCGAACTCGACGGCCGAGGCAGCACGCGCATCCTTCGCAAGATCCTCGGCGTGCGTCCGCAACGCCCTTGCGAGGCGATTGCTTCGAGTCCAGGATGGACATCGGCGGATATGGTCTCGGTCTGCGATCATGGTCAGCAACTCGCCTGAGGCTGGCTGCCCGATGCGTATGGCTCGTTGCGAAACACGGACGACGCGTTGAGAAACCGGATGCTGTTGCCGTTCCGGAGGGAGGCCAGCAACTTCCAGGCGGGGCTGAAGACCGGCATCGCGTAGGCGACCTGCACGTAGACGTACGATCCCGGTTGACCTGGGCAGTACGGGGTCTGCGATCCATCGGTTTTCACGCGTATGATATCGCTCTGATCTGGCAACACGTAGGCATAGAATCCGTTCGGCGCTGTCCCCAGCGGAACCGTCTGAATGCTCACGGTGACGTCGGTGCAACTCATGGCCCCGCCGAGCAACGGGCACAGGAACTGCGTCTTGAAATCGGAGGCCGAAGCGGCCGTATTCGCGACGGAGCCGACCTGAATCTGGCGAGTCGCGCTCGACGTGGCCTGGCCGAGCCGGAAGGTCTCGTAGAAATACAGGCCGATCTGCATGAATTCGACGATGGTCAGGATAACCAGCGGGGCGACCATCGCGAACTCGACGGCGCTCGCGCCGGAGAGGCATCGCGCAAGCGTTCGGCGCGCTCCGGTCGGGAGCCGTTCTGTCCGGCGCACGTGCGGCAATCGCAGCGATAGATGGTGCATGTGCTACAACTAGACGCTGTACATCTGGCGATGTCCTTGTAAATTCAGTCTTGAGGCAAACATCCTAAGAAAAAATTGCCGTCGATATATTGTGCTCGACGATGTCTGAGCTTTGCCGGTTCCCTCGCAGGAACGGATACGGACGTCAGCGGAAGCGGTCGATTCCCCGTCCCGATCGTCGAGGCCTCCGGCCGCGCTGGAAACCGCCCGATCTATCGGGCACAAGGCCGGCGTCCCCTCTTGCAGGCTTCGTTCGATGGTGCGTTCAAGCGAGCTGGCGGTCGCCGCCCCCGCCATCATCTTGGTGGAGCCGCAGCTCGCCGAGAATATCGGCATGACGGCCCGCGCCATGGCGAATTTCGGGCTGTCGGAGCTGCGCCTCGTCAACCCGAAGAACGGCTGGCCGAAGAAGGGGGTGCGGGAGGCGGCCTCGGGCGCCACGCACGTGCTCGACGCGGCCAGGATCTACGCCAGCGTGCCGGACGCCATCGCCGATCTGCACCACGTGCTCGCCACCACCGCCCGCGAGCGCGGGCAGATGAAGCGGGTCCTTGCGCCGGATGCCGCCATGGCCGAGATCGCCGGGCGCGGCGGGCAGCGGGTCGGCGTGATGTTCGGGCGCGAGCGGGTCGGGCTCACGAACGACGAGGTCTCGCTCGCCGACGCGATCGTCACCTTTCCGGTCTCGCCGGACTTTCCCTCGCTCAACCTCGCGCAGGGGGTGCTGCTCGTTGCCTACGAGTGGCGCCGCGCGGCCGGTCGAGCCGTGCTGCCGTTCTCGGGCGAGATGCTCTCGCCGCCCGCGACCCGCGAGGCGCTCCTGTCGCTGTTCGCAAGCCTGGAGGACACGCTCGCCCGGGCCGGATTCTATCCGCCGGAGAAGCGCGAGATCATGGCCCGCAACATGCGCGACATGCTCCACCGCATGGCGATGACCGAGCAGGATGTGCGGACGATGCGGGGCGCCCTGCGCGCGCTGACCGGCCGGGCCGGCCGCCCGCCGGCCGATTGACGCAATCCGCGCCTGCGGGGTCAGGCCGCATTAACCCCCTCAACAGGATTGGCTGCGACGATGCCGGCGCCATGCAGCGCTTCTCACTCAGCACGATCAGCGGCGAGTTCGCCAGCGCCAAGCGCGAGGCGGCGTTCCAGGCCGAGCGCCTGCCCGAGACCGCGCGCCATGCGCGGCTGCTCTTCGCGCTCGCGGCGATCCTGAACTTCCTGTTTCTGGCGAGCGACTGGCGCTTCCACGGCGAACCGCATTTCTTCGTCGCGGTGCCGGCCCGGCTCGGCGTCGTGGTGGTCTCGCTGCTCTGCCTCGGCCTCGCGCCGCGGGCCCGCAGCTTCGCGGCCCTCCAGCGCCTGATCCTGTGCTGGGAGGCGGGGGCCGCCGTCGGCGTGGCTTTCCTCGTCTCCTCCCGCTCGGACATCGCCCTGTTCGTCGTGCTGATGCTGCCGGCGGTTTTCCTGCTCGTCGCGCCGACGAGCTTCCGCTGGACCGTCGCGGTCGGCGTCCTGTCCTCCACCATCCTGCTCGCGGCCTATGCCCTGCCGCCGCCGCTGCCGGCGACGAGCCTCGGGCTCGGGCTCGCGGCCCTGATGTCGAACGTGGCGCTCCTGCTCGTCGTCGTGCGCTCGAACCGCCTGCGGCGGCTCGAATGGACCGCCATGCAGGCCGAGCGCCGCGCCAACGCGGATCTCGACGAGAGCCGGCAGCTTTTCGAGGCCCTGTTCAAGGCCGTGCCCATTCCGGTCGTCGTCTCGGAGAGCGCGGAGGGCCGCTTCGTCAGCATGAACGATAGCGCCCGACGCTTCTTCGGCGTCGAGAGCCCGGACGCCGTATCCAAGATCACCACCCGCGACCTGATGGGGACGGCCGAACGCCGCTCGGTGCAGGACGCCCTCGACCGGCAGAAGACGGTGCGCGACCTCGAAGTCTCGGTGAGAGCCGCCGGCGCCGCCTACCGCGACGTCCTGCTCTCCGCCGATTCCGTGGAGATCGGCGGCTGCCCCTGCGTGATCTCGAGCCTCGTCGACATCACGAGCCGCAAGGCCGTCGAGGAGACGATCCGCGAGGCCGCCCATCACGACGTGCTGACCGGCCTCCCGAACCGGGCGCTGTTCCACGCGACCCTCGACGCGGCGGTCGCGCGCGCCGAGGCCGCGGCCTCCCGCGTCGGGCTGATCCTGCTCGATCTCGACGCCTTCAAGGAGGTCAACGACACGCTCGGGCACGACGCCGGCGACATGCTTCTCAAGGAGGTCGCCCGGCGCCTCTCGGCCATTATCGGGCCGGACGACCTCGTGGCGCGCCTCGGCGGCGACGAGTTCGTTCTGATCACCGCAGGGGAACCGGACCTCGGCCTCCCGAGCCGGCGCATCCACGAGGTCGAGGCCGCCGTCCTCGACGTGCTCGGGCCCGCCGTCTCGATCGCGGGCCGCAGCGTCTCGCCGCGGGCGAGCCTCGGCCTCGCGCTCTTCCCGGAGCACGCGCGCAATGCCGCCGACCTGCTGACCAACGCCGACCTCGCCCTCTACGCGGCCAAGGCGGCCGGCCGCAACCAGGCCTGCCTGTTCCGGCCGGCGCTGCGGGCGAGCATCGAGGAACGCGTCACCGTGGCGCGCGAGATCCGCACGGCGCTGGAGGAGGGCTGGATCGTGCCCCACTACCAGCCCAAGGTCAGCCTCGCGACCGGGGCCGTGGTCGGGTTCGAGGCGCTGGCGCGCTGGCAGCACCCGACCCGGGGCCTGCTTGCTCCGGCCGCCTTCGCCTCGGCCTTCGACGATCCTGAGATCGGCGCCGCCCTCGGAACCCGCATCGCCCAGCAGGTCGCGCTCGATCTGCGCCGATGGCTCGCCCGCGGCCTCGATCCGGGCCGTGTCTTCGTAAACCTGTCGACCGCGCAATTCGCCGAGCGCGACCTTGCCGAGAACATTCTCGGCCTGCTCGAAGCGATCGGCGTTCCGACTTCGAGATTCGGCGTGGAAGTGACCGAGACGGTGCTCCTCGGCGGCCGCGGCGAGCGAGTGGCGGAGGTCCTCAAGCGCCTGCACGGCGCCGGCATCCGGGTCGCGCTGGACGATTTCGGGACCGGCTACGCCTCTTTGACCCACCTGAAGCGGTTCCCGGTGGACGAGATCAAGGTCGACCGCAGCTTCGTCAACGACCTGACCCGCGACCTGAACGACGCGGCGATCGTCAGCGCCGTGCTGCAGCTCGGGCGCAGCCTCGGCCTCGACGTGACCGCCGAGGGCGTCGAGACGCCCGAGCAGGCGCGCTTCCTGATGGCCGGTGGCTGCACCTTCGCCCAGGGCTACCTCTACGCGAAGCCGGTCGCGGGCAGCCGGGTGCCGTGGCTCCTGCAGAACGGGGCCGCGGCGCCGTGCCTGTCGGAAGCCGCCGAGCCGCGCCGCGCGGCCACGGCCTGAGCGGCGGGCGCCCCTCAGTCGACCTGCGCCAGAGCCTGCTCGACATCGGCGATCAGGTCCTCGACCGTCTCGAGCCCGATCGAGAGGCGAACCGTCTCGGGCCCGACGCAGGCCGCCGCCTTCTCGCTCTCGTCGAGCTGGCGGTGGGTCGTCGTGGCCGGATGGATCGCGAGCGACTTGATCTCGCCGATATTCACGAGGTGCGAGATCAGCTCCAGGCTGGTGATGAACTTCAGCGCCGAGGGCTCGCCGCCCCGCAAAGCGAAGGTGAAGATCGAGCCCGGTCCCTGCGGCACGTAGCGGCGGGCGAGGTCCTCACCGTTCTGACCGGGCAGACCGGGATAGCTGACCCAGGCGACCTTCGGGTGATCCTTGAGGTAGGCCGCGACCGCGCGGGCATTCGCGCAGTGGCGTTCCATGCGCAACGGCAGGGTCTCGATGCCGGTCAGCGTCAGGAAGGCGTTCATCGGCGAGAGCCCGGGGCCGAGGTCGCGCAGGCCGAACAGGCGGCAGGCCACCGCGAAGCTGATCTCGGGGAAGCGCTCGGTGATGACGAGGCCGTCGTAATCGGGCCAGGGATCGGTGATGAGGTTATAGTGGCCGTGCTTCGTCCAGTCGAAGCTGCCCGCATCGCAGATGATGCCGCCGATCGTCTGGCCGGAGCCGCCGAGGAACTTCGAGGTCGAGTGCACCACGATGTCGGCGCCGTACTCGATCGGCCGGATCAGGGCCGGGGAGGCCAGCGTGTTGTCGACCACGAGGGGCAGGCCATGCCGGCGCGCCACCGCGGCGATGCCCTCCAGATCCATCACGGTGGCGCAGGGATTCACGATCGACTCGCACACGATCGCCCGGGTCTCCGGCGTGATCGCGGCCTCGAAATCCTCCGGCGTCAGGCCCCGGGCGAATTGAGGCTTCAGGTCGTAGCGGCCGTCGAGGCGCCGCATCAGGCCGAGCGAGCCGCCGAACAGGCGCGGCGAGGACACATAGGCGTCGCCGCTCTTCATCAGGGTCATGAGGACGAGCAGAACCGCCGACTGGCCCGAGGAGACGGCGATGGCCGCCTTCGCGCCCTCGAGGGCCGCGACGCGCCGCTCCAGCGCCGCCACGGTCGGGTTCGAGCCGCGGGAATACGAGAAGCCCGTCCGCCGCATGGCGAAGATGTCGGCCGCCTGCTCGGTCGAATCGAAGACGAAGCCGTTCGTGAAGTAGATCGGCTGGACCCGCGCGCCGGTGGCGGGGTCGGGCGCGGCGCCGGCATGGATGGCCTGAGTCGCGAAACGGGGGGGTCGGGTATCGGCGGACATCGGCTCTGGCTTCGGTCTAGCGGCGGGCGGGGCCTCAGGCGGCGCGGCGGACGCAGGCGCGCAGGGTCCGCACCAGGGTCGTCGGCTCGTAGGGCTTCGGGATGAACCGGGCCCCGTCGGGCATGTCGTGCGGGCCCGGCGTGCCCATGCCGGAGACCACGAGGACGGGGATGGCGGGCCAGCGGTAGGCGACGAGGCGGGCGAGCGCGAAGCCGTCCATCGAACCCTGCGGCATGTCGACATCCGTCATCAGAATGCCGACATCGTCGCGATTTTCCAGGACTTTCAGGGCCTTGTCGGCATGGCTCGCTTCCACGACCGTGAAGCCGGCATCGGCGAGCGTGTCGGAGGCTTCCATCAGAAGAAGGCCGTCATCCTCCACGAGAAGCACGACGGGTTGTTCGGACGGATGATCAGTCATCAGGCCTGCGGAGATCCCTGGAACCGGAGTCCGGGGCCTATTCCCCGCGCTCCCCCCCGTCAAGGACCGGGGCCCATGGCGGGCGCCGCCGCCCGCATGCTCATGTGCGCGGACCGAGCAGAATGACGGCGGCGCCCCCCAGGCAGATCCCGGCGCCGGCGAGATCCCAGCGGTCCGGCCGCTGCCCCTCGACCACCCAGAGCCAGACGAGCGAGGCCGCGATGTAGACGCCGCCATACGCCGCGAAGGCCCGGCCGGCCGCCTCGCTGTCGACCAGCGTGAGGAGATAGGCGAAGAGCGCGAGCGACAGCCCACCGGGCAGGAGCCACCAGGCGGACTGCCCGAGGCGCAGGCAGGCCCAGACGGCGAAGCAGCCGGCGATCTCGGCGAGCGCGGCGGCGGCATAGGCGAGGAGTGTCGTCATCGGCGCCCCCTCGCATGCCGGGAGGCGGGGCGCCAAGCCCGTGCGGCCCGTCGGGCGGATCAGGTTACCTCGCCGACGACCGCCGCCAGCGGCGCCTCCATGGTGAGGACGACGCCGGTCGGCGGATAGGTCAGGCGTACGTTCCCGGCAAAGCTGTGCACAAGGCTGCGCTCGATCAGACGCGTCCCGAATCCGGTGCGGGTCGGGTGCGACACGGGCGGCCCCCCGATCTCCTCCCAGCGGAACAGGAGGTGATCCTCGCCGCGCAGAGACGCGATCTCCCAGGCGATCGCCACGTGGCCGGCGGGCGAGGAGAGCGCGCCGTACTTGGCGGCGTTCGTGCCGAGCTCGTGCAGCATCAGCGCGAGGGTGAGCCCCGGGCGGGCCGCGAGCGTCACCTCCGGTCCGCCGACGTGGAAGCGGTCCGGCGCCCCGTCGCCGTGAAGCGCGACGGCGCCGTCGACGAGCCGGCGCAGGTCCGTGCTCGACCAGGCACCCTGCATCAGGACGTCGTGCGCCTGCGCCAGCGCGAGGAGGCGGGCCCCGAGCGCCTCGCCGGCCGCCTGGAGGGAAACCGCGTTGCGCAGGGTCTGGGTCGCGACGGCCTGCACCATTGCCAGGGTGTTCTTCACCCGGTGGGCGAGCTCCTGCATGAGCAGGGTCTGGCGAGCCTCGTTCTGCTTCAGTTCGGAGATGTCGCGCGAGACGGCGAGGATCCGCTCCGGGCGCCCGTCGTTGCCATCCACCGGCGTGACGGCGATGTCCCACCAGGTGACCGTGGCACGGGCAGGCCCCGTCTCCAGCACGGCCTGGAAGCGCGAGGGGCGGCCGGCGCGGGCCGCGTCGAGGGCCTTCGCGATGCTGGCGCGGCTCTCCTCGCAGGACCAGAACCCGATCCAGGGCCGGCCGATCAGCTCGGCGAAGTTCGCGACGCCGAACACTTCCGGGCCGTTCGCGCTGAGAGCGATCAGGCGCCCGTCGAGGTCGAGCACCTTCACGCAATCCGTGGTCGTCCACAGGATTCGGCGGTTCAGCTCCTCGCTGGCGCGCAATTGCGCGTTGAGCTCCTCGACGTTCGCGAGGCGGACGGCGCCGTCCGCGAGGCTGCGCTCGTACCGGGCGGCCGCGGATTCCGCCTCCGCCAGCACCCGCGCCTTCTCGGCTGCGACCCTGTCGGCCTCGTCGCGGCTCGCCCGCCGTTCCGCGTCGAGGAAGCGGCCGAGGCGCTCCTGACGCTCGGCGTCGGCGGCCGCGCGCCGATGCGCCCGCAGGAGCAGGGCGCGCAGATGCGCGTTCTCGGCCTCCAACGAAGCGACCCGCCGGTCGTCGGTCGAGCTTTCGGGATAGGTGCTCGTGTACACCGCCACGCTCCCCTTGAGCGCCGGATATGGGCCGCCTCGAGCCAGATTGTGCGGACGCCAGCCAGCGCGTGGACCTGCCGACCGGCGAGACGTGGCGGCTTGCTGCCGACGGTTCGGCGGAAACTGGCGGATTGATCCGCTTCTCGCCCCGCCGCCTGCTCGACGACTCGCGATTCGGTGGTGATCGCACCCTACCATGCCGGCCCGGATCCGCAAGTAACCGATCGGCGGTTAACAGTGTTCAGTGAACTGTTGACTTTCGAAGAACTCGGATGGGGAGCCTGTCATTTGTTGCGGCCGAGCAGGACCAGCCAGCCGACGCCGATCGTGAACACCATCAGGCCGATGGTGATGAAGACCGGCGTGCCGAGGTCGATCAAGCGCGGTGCGAGCTGCGTCGCGAAGGCGGCCACCACGAGCGCGACCGCGACGCGGGCCGCCGCCCGCTCGATGCCGCGGGTGACCTTGTCGAGACCCTTCACCTCGATCTCGACGGTGACGCGGCCCTGCTTCAGGCGGACGAGCATCAGATGGATCAGGGTCGGCAGTTCGGAGGCCGCGCCGAACAGGCCGACCCCGAGGGCCTCGGCCTTGCGCCGGATGCCCCGCAGCGAGAACTGGGTCTGCATCGTCGAGCGCACGGTGGGTCCGGCGGCGGCGAACAGGTCGAAGTTCGGGTCGAGCTGGCGCATCACGCCGTCGGCGGTGACGAGGCCCTTGAAAAGGATGGCGAGGTCGGTCGGCATCGCGAGATCGTTCTCGCGGGCCATCGTCATGAAGTCCGTGAGCACGAGGCCGAGGTTGAGCGGGATCGAGGAGTGGCTCTCGACGAAGGCCTGGGCGGAGGCCTCGAGCTTTGTGAGGTCCGGGTTGCTGGCCCCCGTCCAGTCGAGGAGGACGGCCATGAGCCCGTCGGCGTCCTGCTTCAGCATGGCGCCGATGAGCACGAGGAGCTGGTTGCGCCGCTTCTGCGAGAGGCGGCCGATGATGCCGAAATCGATGAAGCCGATGCGGTCGCCGGACATCGCCAACAGGTTGCCGGGATGGGGATCGGCGTGGAACACCCCCTCGATCAGCGCCATCCTGAGGAAGGCGTCGGTGCCCTTCTGGGCGAGGAGCTTCTTGTCGACGTTCGCGGCCCTCAGCCCCGCCTCGTCGCTCGGCGAGATCCCGTGGATGAATTCCTGCACGAGCACCCGCTCGGAACACCATTCCCAGTAGATTTTCGGGAACACGATGTCGTCGCGGCCCTCGAAGATGGCGGCGAGAAGCTCGCAGTTGCGCGCCTCGTTGAGGAGGTCGAGCTCGCCGTTGAGGCCGGCCGCGAGATGGCGCATCTGCTCGCGCGGCTGGTAGCGGGCCATGTCGGGCCACTCGGTCTCGACGATGCGGGCGCCGTGCGCCATCAGGCGCAGATCCGCCTCGATGATCTTGCGCAGGCCCGGCCGCAGCACCTTGACCACGACCTCCTCGCCCGAGTGCAGCCGCGCCCGGTAGACCTGCGCGATCGAGGCCGAGGCGATCGCGTCGGTGTCGAACTCCGCGAAGACCTCGAAGGGCGAGGCGCCGAGGTCGGTCTCGAGCTGCGGCCGGATCTGCTCCCAGGGCATCGGCGAGACTTGGCTGTGCAGCTTTTCCAGCTCCTCCGTCCAGGCCGGGGAGAGGAGGTCCGGCCGGCTGGCCAGCACCTGCCCGAACTTGATGAAGGTCGGTCCGAGCGCCTCGATGGCCCGGCGCAGCCGCTCGGGCTGGGACAGGCGGGTGACGTCGACGCGCGGGCCGCGCCGCGGCAGCAGCGGGATGTAGCGCAGCCCCAGCCGGTCCACGACCTTGTTGACGCCGAAGCCGATCAGGATCGTGGCGATCTCGGACAGGCGCTGACGATCGCGCGCGGCAACGAAGGCGGTTTTCAGCATTGAGCGGTACGACCCGTGCAGGCGCCGGTATCGGCGCTTCCGCCCGAACATCACGCGGTTCGGACTTTTTTAGGGACGCGACTCGCGGAAGGAAGGGTCGGGACGGAATCGCGCCCTTCCTCGCCGGGCCGCGCGGGGCAGCCCCTTGCGCGCAACGCCTTGCGCCGCTCTCGCGCCCGGGCGTAAACGGCTCGGATGGGCCTGCCCGAGGAGACATCGATGACCGACCGCCTGCCCGGCTTCAACACCCTGGCGATCCACGCAGGCGCGAGCCCGGACGCGGCGACCGGCGCCCGCGCGACACCGATCTACCAGACCACGAGCTTCGTCTTCGACGACGTGGACCACGCCGCCTCGCTGTTCGGACTGCAGGCCTTCGGGAACATCTACTCGCGCATCACCAACCCGACGAACGCGGTGCTGGAGGAGCGCATCGCGGCGCTCGAGGGCGGCACGGCGGCCCTCGCGGTCGCCTCGGGCCACGCTGCCGAGTTCCTGACCATGCATGCCCTGATGCAGCCGGGCGACGAGTTCGTGGCGGCCAACAAGCTCTACGGCGGCTCGATCAACCAGTTCAACCATTCCTACAAGAACTTCGGCTGGTCGGTGGTCTGGGCGGACACGGACGATCCGTCCTCCTTCGAGCGGGCGATCACGCCCCGCACCAAGGCGATCTTCTGCGAGTCGATCGCCAATCCGGGCGGCGTGATCACCGACATCGCCGCGATCTCCGAGATCGCGAGGCGTCACAACATCCCGCTCATCGTCGACAACACGATGGCGACGCCATACCTGATCCGCCCGTTCGAGCACGGCGCCGACATCGTGGTGCACTCCGCCACGAAGTTCCTGGGCGGCCACGGCAACTCGATCGGCGGTCTCATCGTCGACGGCGGCCGCTTCAACTGGGCAGGCGACGAGCGCTACCCGATGTTGAGCCGGCCGCGGCCCGAATATGCCGGCATGGTCCTCTCGGAGACCTTCGGCAATTTCGGCTTCGCGATCGCCTGCCGGGTGCTCGGCCTGCGCGATCTCGGGCCGGCGCTCTCGCCCTTCAACGCCTTCCTGATCCTCAACGGCATCGAGACCCTGCCGCTGCGCATGCAGCGCCATTCGGACAACGCGATGACGGTGGCGACCCACCTCGCGGGCCACGAGGCTGTGGCCTGGGTGAGCTATCCGGGGCTCGAGACCGACCGGTACCACCAGCTCGCACGGCGCTACACGCCGAACGGGGCAGGGGCGGTCTTCACCTTCGGGCTGAAGGGCGGCTACGAGGCGGGCGTCAAGCTCGTCTCGAACCTGCAGCTCTTCTCGCACCTCGCCAATATCGGCGACACGCGCTCGCTCGTGATCCACCCGGCCTCGACGACGCACCGCCAGCTCACGGACGCGCAGAAGACGGCCGCCGGGGCCGGGCCGGAAGTGGTTCGGCTGTCGGTCGGCCTCGAGGATCCGGCCGACCTGATCGAGGATCTCGACGCGGCGCTGCGGGCCTGACCGAGCCGGTGTGGCCGCGCCCCCGATCGGGCGCGGCGCGCTCGTGTTCCGGCGGAGCCGTGGGGCCCCGCCGCGAGGTTCAGGCCGCGAAAGGCCGCAGCGCGTCCGCGGTCCGGAAGCCCTTGGGCACCGCGAAGTCCTTCGCGGCGCCACGCGAGGCCGCGAGACCCTTCGGGTAGCCGCTGCGGCCGCGATAATCCGCCAGCGGCCGCAGCGGCCGCCTCGTCTCCCGGCTCAGCGTGTCGGCGCAGATGATGTCGACCGCCGTCACGCCCGCGACCGCGGCGATCGCGATCATGAGGTTGTCCATGCGGCGGTTGCGGTTGTTCAATCCGCTGGCGAGGGTGGCGAGATCGAGGGCATCGCCCGCGACCCGGGCCCAGATCCAGGGAGCGGGATCGTCCGCCGCCAGGATCCCGAATCCGGTCCCGATCTCGCGCAGGCCGTAGGCGCGGATCAGATCCTCCTGCCCCCTGAGGCCGAGGCCCCGCGCGAGGCGCCTGCCCGCGACGAGTTCGGTCAACCCGAGGCCGATCGAGAACCAGCCGAGGCCCCGGGCGAGCGCGTCGGTCGCCTCGTCGGGGTGGCCGCGGCGACGGGATCGCGGTCCTTCGTAGCGCATGCCTCAACCTCCCTCAGGGCCTGATCACGACCTTGATGCAGCCGTCCTTCTTGTCGCGGAAGGTCTTGTACATCTCCGGACCCTGCTCGAGCCCGACCCGGTGGGTGATCACGAAGGAGGGGTCGAGCTGGCCGTCATCGATCCGCTTGACGAGGTCGTCGGTCCAGCGGTTCACGTGGGTCTGGCCGGTGCGGACGGTCAGGCCCTTGTTCATGAGCGCGCCGAACGGGATCTTGTCGAGCAGGCCGCCATAGACGCCGGGGATCGACAGCGTGCCGGCCGGGCGGCACACGTAGATCATCTCGCGCAGGACGTGAGGCCGGTCGCTCTCCAGCATCACGGCCTGCTTCGCGCGATCGTACATCGAGTCGATCGTCGCGGTGGCATGGGCCTCCATGCCGACGGAGTCGATGCACTTCTCCGGGCCCTTGCCGGCGGTGAGTTCGTTGAGGCGCGCGATCACGCTCTCTTCCGCGAAGTTGATCGTGATGGCGCCCCCCGCCCGAGCCATGTCGAGCCGCTCCGGCACTCTGTCGATGCAGACCACCTGCCTGGCGCCGAGCAGGATCGACGAGCGGACCGCCATCTGGCCGACCGGTCCGGCGCCCCAGATCGCGACCGTGTCGGTCGGCTCGATCTCGCACTGGACGGCCGCCTGCCAGCCGGTCGGCAGGATGTCGCTCAGGAACAGCACCTGCTCGTCACTGAGCGAGTCCGGCACCTTGATGTGCGTCTTGTCGGCGAAGGGCACACGCAGGTACTCGGCCTGCCCGCCGGGATAGCCGCCCGTGAGATGAGTGTAGCCGAACAGGCCCGCGGCGGTGTGGCCGAAGGCCTTCGCGGCCAGGTGCTTGTTGCGGTTCGAGCGCTCGCAGACCGAGAAGAACCCGCGTTTGCACTGGTCGCACTCGCCGCAGATGATCGTGAAGGGCACGACGATCCGGTCGCCCTTCTTGAGGGCGCCGTTCATGCCGCGCCCGACTTCCACCACCTCGCCCATGGTCTCGTGACCCATGACGTCGCCCGATTTCATTCCGGGCATGAAGTGGTCGTAGAGGTGCAGATCGGACCCGCAGATCGCGCAGGCCGTGACCTTGATGATGGCATCACGCTCGTGCTCGATGCGCGGATCTGGAACGGTGTCGCAGCGGATATCCTGGGTGCCGTGCCAGACCAATGCTCTCATGCCTGTTCCCTCCACGCTTCGTGCGGCGTCATCGCCTTCAACGAACCCCCGAGATTCCAGCAAGTTTCAAAGAAAGCTCAAGATTGACATGGGTTAATCTCGGCAGTCCGAGACGATGCGGGCGCGCTCCGCGCGCCGGGCCTCTGGGCAATCCGGCCGCGCTGCTCTAACGAGGCGCGCCGACACGCGAGACCGATCCGCGACCATGCTTCAGACGATCCCCCAGGCCGGCGGCCTCTCCGCCCGCCGCATCCTCGCGGCGAGCTTCGTCGGCACGGCGATCGAGTTCTACGACTTCTACGTCTACGCCACGGCCGCCGCGCTGGTGATCGGGCCGATCTTCTTCCCGCCCGGCGCGCCCGGCGTGCAGCTCCTCAGCGCCTTCGCGACCTTCGCGATCGCCTTCGTGGCGCGCCCGATCGGGGCGGCCCTGTTCGGGCATTTCGGCGACCGGGTCGGCCGCAAGGCGACCCTCGTCGCCTCGCTGATGATCATGGGCATCTCGACCGTGCTGATCGGCTGCCTGCCGACTTACGCGGCGGCGGGCTGGCTCGCGCCCGCGGCCCTGTGCCTGCTCCGGTTCGGCCAGGGGCTCGGCTTCGGCGGCGAGTGGGGCGGGGCGGCGCTCCTCGCGGTCGAGAATGCGCCGCCGGGGCGCCGGGCGTGGTACGGCATCTTCCCGCAGCTCGGCGCGCCCGTCGGCTTCATCTCGGCCAATCTCTGCTTCCTCGCGCTGAGCCTCGGGCTCGATGCCGAGAGCTTCCAGAGCTGGGGCTGGCGGCTGCCCTTCCTGGCCTCCGCGGCGCTCGTCGGCGTCGGGCTGTACGTGCGCCTGAAACTCACCGAGACGCCGCTCTTCAGGGCCGCGATGGCCCGCGAGGCGCCCGAGCGCGTGCCGCTCGCGACGATCCTCACGCAGCACGGGCGCGCCACGCTCCTCGGCACCCTCGCGATGGTCGCCTGCTACGCGGTCTTCTATCTCTCGACGGTGTTCGCGCTCGGCTACGGGACCACGGCGCTCGGCTATTCGCGCTCCACATTCCTGCTCTTCGAGTGCATCGCCGTATGCTTCATGGCGCTCGGCATCCCGCTCTCGGGCGCGGCCGCCGACCGTTTCGGACGCCGCCCGGTGCTCCTGACGGGGCTGCTTGCCACGATCGGCCTCGGCTTCCTGCTCGGCCCGATGCTCGCCAGCGGGCAGGGCGCCCTGGTCCTTGGCTTCCTCTGCCTCGGCCTTCTCGCCATGGGCTGGCTGTTCGGGCCGATGGGCGCGCTCCTGCCCGAGCTGTTCCCCACACGCGTGCGCTACACGGGCGCCTCGGTGACCTACAACCTCGCAGGCATTCTCGGCGCTTCCGGCGCCCCCTACCTCGCGCAACGCCTCGTCGATTGGGGCGGGATCGCCTGGGTCGGCGCCTATCTCGGCATCGCCGCGGCGCTCAGCTTCTGCGCCGTGGCGCTGATGCCCGAGACGCTGCGGCGGGAGGTCTGAGGCCGGCGCGGCCGCTTCAGTTCTTCAGTTCTTCTTGTCGAGGGGCCGGCCGAGAAGCCTCGCGAACTCGGCCTCGATCTCCTCGACAGAGAAGGGATTGGCGGGTTGCGCCGGCTTCGCGGGCGCAGGCCCGGCCGCGGGCTGAGATGCGACCGGCTCGGTCTTGGCGGTCTCGGTCTTGGCCGTCTCGGTCTTGGCCGTCTCGATCTTGGCCGTCTCGGTCTTGGCGGTCGGCGCGGTGTCAGGCGGATCCGGCAGGAACGGCCTCGGCTCGGGGCTCGGCGCGGGCGCGGGCTGCTGCGGGATCGGCGGCGCTGCGCGCGCCGGCATCTCGGGCGAGCCGTCCCGCTCGATCGGCGCCTGGGACGCCGCCATCGCGGCGGCCATCGGGTCCGTGACCGGGCGGTCCACGGGTGCGGCCGTCACGGGCGGCGGGGGCGGCATCGGCGCCGGGCCTGGCGCCGGACGCGCGGCGGCCTTGGCCGATCCGGGCGGCGGCGTCACCGCTGATGACGGCCGGGCCAGGGCGATCTCGAGCTGGCGAGCCATGTCGGACAGGATGCTGGCGTCGACGGCGCGCGGCTCCGCGGGTGCCGTGACGGGCGGCGCGGCGGCGCGCAGCGGAGGCTCCGGCGGCGCCGCCGTGAAGACCGGCTCCGACCGGGCCCGCTCGGACGCGACGTCGGGGCGCGGATTGACGAGCGGGGGCGTCGTCCGGCTGAGGGGACGCTTCGGCGGAACGTCCGCGCGCCGCGGCGCGGGCTCCGGCGTTGATTGCGCCGGCACCTCCTCGAATTCCGCGTCGGTCGCGAGCGCGGCGTCGTCGAGCGGATGCGTCACCGGCGGGGCCGCCTGCGAACCCGGCACGGCCGCCGGGACGACCATCGGCATCGCGAAGGCAGGGTCGAACAGGGGCGGTTCCGGTCGACGGGGCTCGAACTCGGCCGTCGGCTCCGCCATAGGCTCGGGCCGCAGGAGCGGGTCGGCCGCGGCGCGCAGGCCCCGCTGGATGTGGCGCTCGATCACCACGTCGTTCGGGCCGCCGACGAGAAGGAGGTGCTCCACGTTGTCGCGCCGCAGCAGGATCAGCTGCCGCTGGCGGTCGAGTTCGTAGACGTCGACGATGCCGAGCCGGGGCTGGCGGCCCCGCGGCGTGCTCTTCGCGGAGAGCGTCAGGCCCTTGCCCGAGAAGCGGCGCACGAGCAGCACGCCGGCCGTGAGCAGGGCGAGGATGACGAGGAAGATGACGGCGAACTGGAGGACGAAGGAGCCATCCGAGCCGAAAAACGCTGACAAGGCGGAAGTCTCTCTTTACCTGGGCGACCCGACGTAGGCCCGTCAATATCACGAGCGGGCGCCGGGCGGGCAATCAACCTTAAGACTTCGTTAACAGCTTTACCCGGGCTCACGCGCAGCGCCGCAAGCTTAACCCGGCGTTAACCATGCGCCCGGCAGATTTTGCCGACCGTACGGGAGCGTTCCGGCGGGCTTCGAACCGAGCGCAGGCGCCGTGGCCGTCACCGACCTTCCGATCCTGAGCATGATGCGGACCCGGATGCAGTGGCATCAGGCGCGCCAGAAGCTCATCGCCGAGAACGTCGCGAATGCCGACATGCCGGGCTTCCGGCCGCGGGATCTCGCGAGCCCGCGCTTCGACGCGGCGACGGGCGAGCTCGTCCAGGGCGGTGCCGGCGTCGCGCTCGCCCGCACCAGCGAGAGCCACATCGTGCCCGCCGGCAGCGACGGCCCGGGAGCCGATCCGCGCCGGGTCAAGGGCTTCGAGATCCGCCCGAGCGGCAACGGCGTGAATCTGGAGGAGGAGATGCTGAAGGCCGGCGACAACCAATCCGACTACCAGCTCGCCGCCTCGCTCTACCAGAAGAGCCTCGACGCCCTGAAGATCGCGGTCGGCAAGCGCTGACCCCGGACACATCTGAGCCGCCGGAGACCGCGCCGTGGATTTCATGAAATCGCTCACTATCGCGGCCTCGGGCCTGAAGGCGCAGTCCGGCCGCATGCGCATCATCGCCGAGAACATCGCGAACGCGGATTCCGCGCCCTCGAACCCCAATGCTGAGCCGTACCGGCGCAAGATCCCGACCTTCGGCCAGCATTTCGACCGCGAGACCGGCGCCACCCTCGTGGAGGCCGGCCGCGTGCGCCGCGACGCGACGGCATTCCGCACGAAGTACGACCCGGGCAATCCGGCCGCCGACGCGAAGGGCGAGGTGCGGATGCCGAATGTCAATTCGCTCATCGAGAACATGGACATGCGCGAGGCCCAGCGCTCCTACGAGGCGAACCTCAACATGGTCACGGCGACGCGCCGGATGATCTCGCGCACCCTCGAGATCCTGAAGTAGGGGCCGCAGCATGGCGACGAGCAACTTCGCGGCCGGGGCCTACGCCGCCGTCCAGAACGTCGGCGGCCTGAAGGGAGCGCCGAAGGTTCAGCCGCCGCAGGGCGCGGGCGGTGCCAACTTCTCCTCGCTGCTGGGCTCGGCCCTCGACGGCGTCGCCGAGGCGGGCCGCAAAGCCGATGCGCAGTCTCTCTCGGTCGCCGCCGGAAAGGCGAACGTGGTCGATGTCGTCACCGCCGTCGCCGAGAGCGAGACGGCCCTCCAGACCCTCGTCGCCGTGCGCGACCGCATGATCTCGGCCTACGAGGAGATTATGCGGATGCAGATCTGAGGCGCCGGACGCCCGCCCCGCCCCGAACCGAAGAAGCGTTCCCATGACCGGTCTCGCCATCCTCGACGTCGCCCGCGACGGCATCTTCGTCTTTCTGAAGGTCGCCGGCCCCCTGATGATCGTCGCCCTCGTCGTCGGCCTCGCCGTCTCGCTCATCCAGGCACTCACGCAGATCCAGGAGCAGACGCTGATCTACGTGCCTAAGATCGTCGCGGTCTTCGCCGCGCTCCTGCTGATGCTGCCCTTCATGGGCGACGCGCTCGCCGGCTACATGACTCGCATCGCGGCGCGCATCGCGGCGGGCGGCTGAGACGGCGGATTCGTGCCCTGCTATGAAGCCGCATGAATCTCCTCCTGCCGGGCATCGCGGCGGCCTACCTCCTCACCTTCGCGCGGGTCGGCACGCTCATCATGCTGATGCCGGGCCTCGGCGAGCAGCTCGTATCCGCACGGCTCCGGCTCGCCTTCGCGCTTCTGGTGGCGCTCGTGCTGTTCCCGATGGTGCGCCCGCTCCTGCCGCTCCAGGGCGGGGCGCTCGCCGGCCCGGGTCTGATCGCGCTGCTGTTCGGGGAGACGCTCGTCGGGCTGGTCCTGGGCCTGACCGTCCGGATGGTCCTCGCCGCGCTCCAGACGGCGGGGCTGATCGTCTCGCAGCAGCTCGGCCTCGGCTATGCTATGACCGTCGACCCGACCATGGGCGGCCAGCAGGCCGCGCTCGGCAACTTCCTGACGCTGCTGGGCGTCACCCTGATCCTCGCCGCCGATCTGCATCATCTCGCCCTCGAGGCGATCGGGCACAGCTACGCGGTGTTGCCGCCGAACGCGGTTCCGGACCTCGGCGAGGCCGCGATGCTGGCCCTGAAGGCCGTCGCGCGCGGGTTCACGCTGGCAGTCCAGATCTCGGCGCCCTTCATCGCCTTCGGCATCCTGTTCAACCTCGGGCTCGGCGTGCTCTCGCGGCTGATGCCGCAATTGCAGGTGTTCTTCGTCGGCGTACCGGCCTCGATCCTGATCGGCATGCTGATCCTGTTCGGATCGCTCGGCGTCATGATGGGCGTGTTCTTGGACGATCTCGGGCGCTACCTCGCCGAGTTCACCGGCCGCTGAGCCGGATCGGGAGGCCCTGAACCGTGGCCGAGGGAACAGAGCAGGAAGACAAGACGGAGGAGCCGACACAGCGGCGTCTAGATCAGGCGATCGAGCGCGGCGAGGTCGCCAACAGCGCCGAGATCAACACCTTCTTCGCGCTCGCCGCCTTCACGCTGGCGCTGCTCCTCGCCGCCGGACCGATCGCCCGCGCGCTGTTCACCCAAATGCGCGCCTTCCTGATGAACGCGCACGCTGTACCCTCGGACGCGCATGCCTACGCGGGGCTCGCGAGCCGCAGCCTGCTCATCTGGGCGCAAGCCCTGGCGATCCCGGCGGGCCTCGTCGTCGTCGCGGCGCTGGCCGCCGGCTTCCTCCAGCATCCCCTGGTCTTCACGACCGAAACCCTCGGCTTCAAGTTCGAGCGCGTCTCGCCGATGGCCGGGATCAAGCGCATCTTCGGGATCGAGGCGCTCGTCCAGTTCGCCAAGGGCCTCGCCAAGATGGCGGTGGTCGGCGTCGTGGCCGGCACGATCCTGTGGCGCGACCGGGACCGGCTCGAGGTGTTCGCCCGCCTCAATCCCGCCGCTTGCCTCCCCGCGGTCCTCGGCATCGCGCTGAAGTTGCTGGCCGGCGTCCTCGCCGTCTACCTCGCGATCACGCTCGCTGACGCCGTTTACCAGCGCTACCGCTGGCGTCAGCGCCTGCGCATGTCCAAGGAAGAACTCAAGCAGGAGATGAAGGAAAGCGAGGGCAGCCCCGAGGTGAAGGGCCGCATGAAGCAGCTTCGCGCCGCCCGGGTGAAGAAGCGCATGATGGCGGCGATCCCGCAGGCCACCGTGGTCGTCACCAACCCGACCCACTACGCCGTCGCCCTGCGCTACGAGGCCGGCATGGCGGCTCCCGTCTGCGTCGCAAAGGGCGTCGATTCGCTCGCCCTGCGCATCCGGGCCGTGGCCGCCGAGCACGACGTGCCGGTTCTGGAAAACCCGCCGCTCGCGCGCGCGCTCCACGCAACGGTCGAGATCGACCAGGAGATCCCCGCCGAGCACTACCGGGCGGTCGCCGAGGTGATCGGATTCGTCCTGCGCCTGCGCAAACGCGCGGCGTGAGCCGCGCGGAAAGCCACGCTTTATCCACCTTCTTTCGCGAGATTTTTCTAAGACTTCCGAAGCCAATCCCCTTGCTGCGGGAGCGAACGGGGGGCTAACCGGTGTCGGTACGGCTGGATTGGGGCCCGATGGCTGAGTTGAGTGGACCTACGGCGCCTGTCTCGGGCTCGATCGACCGGTCCGAGCGGCCCGGGCGCGTCGGCCTGCTTCTCGTGCTGGCGGGGCTCCTCGTCGGCGCGGCGATCGGCCTGTCCTTCGTCGCCAACGAGCAGGCCCAATCCCTCATCGTCTGGCTGCTCGCTCTGCTCGCCATGGCGGGCGTCTTCTTCCTGTTCGCGCTCGCGATCGGGGCGATCCAGCTCAGCGGGCAGGGCGCGCGCGACGACATCACCAAGAGCATCGTGGATGCCGCCCCGGAGGCCACCGTCGTGGTGGAGGAGGGCGGCCGCCTGATCTACGCCAACGAGGCGTATCTCCGGATCGCGGGCGGCGACAGCTTCTCGAGCCTGCGCTCGGTCGAGCGGATCTTCGTGGGTTCTCCTGAGGTCTCCGAGGCGGTCTATCGCCTCGCGCAGGCCGCCCGCGACGGGCGCAGCCACACCGAGGAAATCCGGATGGCGCCGCCGCCGAGCGGCACCGCCGAGCGGGAATTCGCGTGGTTCCGCATCATGGTACGGGCGGTGCCGCGCCCGCGCCGCAACGCCTCGCTCTGGACGGTGAGCGACATCACCCACGAGCGCGAGCGCCAGGAGAACGTCTTCCAGGAACTTCAGCACGCGATCGATTACCTCGACCACGCACCGGCGGGCTTCCTGTCGATCGATCCGGCTGGGACAATCGTCTACATGAATGCGACCCTGGCCTCTTGGCTCGGCTACGATCTCGCCACCGTCGGGCCGGGCGGCCCGCACCTCTCCGAGATCGCACCCGGCGCCGACATGCTGACCAGCACGGCCGGCCTGCCCGGCGAGGTGCGCACCGACCGCTTCGACCTCGACCTGCGCCGCCGCAACGGGCACTCGCTGCCCGCCCGGCTCTATCACCGCGTCGCTTTCGGCAAGGACGGGAAGCCCGGCTCCTCGCGGACCTTCGTGATCAACCGCTCGGCCGGCGCGGAGTTCGACGAGCCGCAGCGGGCCGCCGAGGTACGCCTCGCCCGCTTCCTCAACAACTCGCCGATCGCGATCGCGACTCTCGACCGGGCGGGCCACATCGCCCGGGCGAACGCCTCCTTCGCACGCCTCTTCGGCGCGATGCCCAGACAGGCGATCGAGGGCAGCACGGGCGAGGTCGGCGCCGAGCCGACCATGGGCGAATCCGTGATCGAGCGCGACCGCGGCACCCTGGAGGCGGCCCTTGGCAAGGCGGCGAGCGGGCTCAGCGACGTGCAGCCCATCGAGGTCTCGCTGACGGGCAACGGAAACCGCTCCGCCCGCGTCTGGCTGAGCCCGGCCGGGGGCGAGGGCTCGGCGGCCGACAAGGGCCTCGACGAGACCGACCGCGAGCGCGTCATCCTCTACGCCCTCGACACCACCGCGCAGCGCCAGCTGGAGCAGCAGGTCGCGCAGACCCAGAAGATGGATACGGTCGGCCAGCTCGCCGGCGGCATCGCGCACGACTTCAACAACGTCCTCCAGGCGATCATCGGCTACTCGGACCTCCTGATCGCGAGCCACAAGCCGACCGACCCCGCGTTCCAGGACATCATGCAGATCAAGCAGAACGCGAACCGGGCGGCGGGTCTCGTACGCCAGCTCCTCGCCTTCTCGCGCCGCCAGACCCTGCGTCCCGAGGTGATGAATGTCGGCGAGGCGCTGTCCGAGCTCACGCTCCTGCTGAAGCGGCTGCTGGGCGAGCGGGTCGATCTCGAGCTGAAGCACGGCCGCGACATCTGGCCCGTGAAGGCGGACGTCAACCAGTTCGAGCAAGTCATCGTGAACCTCGCGGTCAACGCGCGCGACGCGATGCCAGAGGGCGGCCGGCTGATGATCCGCACCGCCAACGTCCCGGATGCCGGCGACGGCCCGGAGGCTCGCGCCGTCGCGCCGGCCGGCGACCACGTGCTGATCGAAGTGCTCGATACCGGCGAGGGCATCCCGCCTGAGCTGATGGAGAAGATCTTCGAGCCGTTCTTCACGACGAAGGAGATCGGCAAGGGTACGGGTCTCGGCCTCTCCACGGTCTTCGGCATCATCAAGCAGAGCGGCGGCACCGTCGACGTGCGCTCGACGGTCGGGGAGGGCACGGCCTTCCGTATCTACCTGCCGCGCCACGAGCCGGCCGTCGAGGCGGAGCCAGAGACGGCTCCGCCCGCGACGCTGCCGAAGCTCGCCGCGCAGGCGCCTACGGTCGGGCCGGGCGGGGCGGCCGAGGCGCCGCCGGGGCAAGAATCGCCCGACGGCGCGATGGCGGAGCCCGCGAAGGTCGAACCGCGCAAGCCCGCGGCCGACCATACCGGGCAGGGGACCATCCTGCTCGTCGAGGACGAGGACCCGGTCCGCGCCGTCAACAGCCGGGCGCTCTCGGCCCGGGGCTACACCGTGCTCGAGGCCGCCTCGGGGCTCGAGGCGCTGCGGATCGTCGGCGAGGGGAACCACGAGATCGACCTCGTCGTATCCGACGTGGTCATGCCCGAGATGGACGGACCGACGTTGCTGCGGGAGATTCGCAAGCACCGTCCGGAGCTTAAGGTCATCTTCGTGTCGGGCTACGCCGAGGATGCGTTCCGCAAGAACCTGCCCGAGGGCGAGACCTTCAACTTCCTGCCCAAGCCCTTCAGCCTGAAGCAGCTCGTCGAGACCGTGAAGCGGACGATGTCGGCCTGAACAGCCCCGCAAGGCGGATCGCGCCCCTTGCCGAATGAGAACAAAACATGTACAAATTCGTCATCCCGGGCGCATTGAGAACGGCGCCTTTCCCCTTCATAAGGATGGCGAGAGATGGCTCAGCCCGCGTTGAAAGTGGTGGATACGCCCAGCATGGACAAGGACAAGTCGAAGGCGATCGATGCCGCCCTGTCCCAGATCGAGCGCGCCTTCGGAAAGGGCTCGATCATGCGGCTCGGCAAGACCGACAAGGTCGCCGAGGTCGAGACGGTCTCGACCGGGTCGCTGGGCCTCGACATCGCGCTCGGCGTCGGCGGCCTGCCGCGCGGGCGCGTCATCGAGATCTACGGGCCGGAATCCTCGGGTAAGACCACGCTCGCGCTCCACACCATCGCGGAGGCCCAGAAGAAGGGCGGCGTCTGCGCCTTCGTGGACGCCGAGCACGCCCTCGACCCGGTCTACGCGCGCAAGCTCGGCGTGAACCTCGACGACCTCCTGATCTCGCAGCCCGACACGGGCGAGCAGGCGCTCGAGATCACCGACACGCTGGTGCGCTCCGGCGCCATCGACGTGCTGGTGGTCGACTCTGTGGCGGCCCTGACGCCGCGGGCGGAGATCGAGGGAGAGATGGGCGATTCGCAGCCCGGCCTCCAGGCCCGGCTGATGAGCCAGGCCCTGCGCAAGCTCACGGGCTCGATCTCGCGCTCGAAGTGCATGGTGATCTTCATCAACCAGATCCGCATGAAGATCGGCGTGATGTACGGCTCGCCGGAGACGACCACGGGCGGCAACGCGCTGAAGTTCTACGCCTCCGTGCGCCTCGATATCCGCCGCGTCTCGACGCTCAAGGACCGCGACGAGGCCATCGGCAACCAGGTCCGCGTCAAGGTCGTCAAGAACAAGGTCGCGCCGCCCTTCAAGCAGGTCGAGTTCGACATCATGTTCGGCGAAGGCGTGTCCAAGGTCGGCGAGCTGATCGACCTCGGCGTCAAGGCCGGGATCGTGGAGAAGTCGGGCGCCTGGTTCTCGCATGCCAGCCAGCGCCTCGGCCAGGGCCGCGAGAACGCCAAGGGCTTCCTGCGGGACAATCCCGAGATCGCCGCCAAGATCGAGGGAGCGATCCGCCAGAACTCGGGCCTCGTCGCCGAGCGCATCCTCGAGAACGCGACGCCGACCGCCGACGACCTCGACGAGGGCGAGGCCTGAATCGCTCCCGAGCGGATTCAAACCCTCCCGCGAGGGCTTGGCGGTTCACGGAGGCCGTCGGTGCCGAACTCGGCCGCTTCCCGGCCGGGCGCGGGTCCCCTCTCCCGTCCGGGAGAGGGACGGGGTGAGGGGTGGTGCGACCTCTCCGGAGATGTCGCACCCCTCACCCGGTCCGCGTTCCGCGGACTCGACCTCTCCCGCACGAAAGAGGTGAGAGGCGCCCGATCCTGGGACGGTCGGATCGGCGCCAGCATCGATCCGACCGCCAGCTCGCACGGGAGGTGGGCTGGCGCGGACGCGCCGTCCTGCGCGGAGCGACCGGACCGGGACGACGCGGCATCGGTCGATCGGATCCCGCATCGGCCGTGACTTACGGCGCGGCGGTCCTTATGAGGGCGGATGAGGCGGTCAGGCTTTGCCAGAAGCCCGGCGCGCAAGCCCAGGCCCACAAGAGTCAATTTCGATGAGCGGCGTCAACGAGATCCGGTCGACCTTCCTCGATTACTTCGCGCAAGCCGGCCATGCCGTGCTGCCCTCGTCCTCGCTGGTGCCGAAGAACGACCCCACGCTGATGTTCACGAACGCCGGCATGGTGCAGTTCAAGAACGTGTTCACGGGCGTGGAGAAGCGGCCCTACACGAAGGCGACCACGGCGCAGAAATGCGTCCGCGCGGGTGGCAAGCACAACGACCTCGACAATGTCGGCTACACGGCGCGCCATCACACCTTCTTCGAGATGCTCGGCAATTTCTCCTTCGGCGATTACTTCAAGGCCGAGGCGATCGAGCTCGCCTGGACGCTGATCACGCGGGAGTTCGGCCTGTCGAAGGACCGTCTTCTCGTCACCGTCTACGCCGACGACGACGAGGCCGCGGGCCTCTGGCGGAAGATCGCGGGCTTTGCCGACGACAGGATCATCCGGATCGGCACCTCCGACAATTTCTGGCAGATGGGCGATACCGGCCCCTGCGGCCCATGCTCGGAGATCTTCATCGACCAGGGCCCGGCGCTGCAGGGCGGCCCGCCCGGCTCGCCCGACGAGGACGGCGACCGCTTCCTCGAATTCTGGAACCTCGTCTTCATGCAGTACGAGCAGATCGAGCCGGGCAACCGGCTCGCCCTGCCGCGCCCCTCGATCGACACCGGCATGGGGCTCGAGCGCATCTCGGCGATCCTGCAGGGCGTGACGAGCAACTACGAGACGGATCTGTTCCGGACGCTGATCGACGCGGTCAGCCACGCGGTCGGACGGCCGCCCGAGGCCGGCAACGTCGCCTCCTACCGGGTCATCGCCGACCACCTGCGCGCCTCGTCCTTCCTGGTGGCGGACGGGGTGCTGCCGGGCAACGAGGGGCGCGGCTACGTGCTGCGGCGGATCATGCGCCGCGCCATGCGCCATGCCGAGCTGATCGGCTCGCGCGAGCCGATGATGTACCGCCTCGTGCCGACGCTGGTGCGCGAGATGGGGCAGGCCTACCCCGAGCTGATGCGGGCCGAGAGCCTGATCGGCGAGACCCTGCGCCTGGAGGAGACCCGGTTCCGCCGCACGCTGGAGCGGGGCCTCGCGATCCTGGATGCCGAGAGCCGCGACCTGACCTCCGGCCAGAACCTGTCCGGCGAGACCGCCTTCACGCTCTACGACACCTACGGCTTCCCCCTCGACCTGACGCAGGACGCGCTCAAGAACCGCGGCATCGGCGTCGACACCGACGCCTTCAACGCCGCCATGGAGCGCCAGCGCCAGGCTGCGCGGGCCGCCTGGTCGGGCTCGGGCGAGGCCGCCACGGAGACGGTCTGGTTCGCCATCCGGGAGCGGGTCGGCGCTTCCGAGTTCCTGGGCTACGAGACCGAGGGCGCCGAGGGCATCGTCACGGCGCTCCTGCGCGAGGGCGGCGAGGTCGAGGCGCTGCGGGCCGGCGAGAGCGGCCTGATGCTCGCCAACCAGACCCCGTTCTACGCCGAATCCGGCGGCCAGGTCGGCGATACCGGCCTCGTCCTGGCCGGCGGCCTCAGGGCGCGGGTCACCGGCACCGAGAAGAAGCTCGGCGACCTCTTCGTCCACCACGTCACGGTCGATGACGGCAGCCTCGCGGTCGGCCAGGCGGTCGAGCTGCAGGTCGACCATGCCCGCCGCACCGCGATCCGGGCGAACCACTCGGCGACGCACCTCCTGCACGAGGCCTTGCGGCAGGTGCTCGGCGACCACGTCGCCCAGAAGGGCTCGCTCGTCTCGCCCGAGCGCCTCCGCTTCGACTTCAGCCACCCGAAGCCCATGGACGAGGCCGAGATCCGCGCCGTCGAGGACATCGCCAACGCGGTGCTCCTGCAGAACGCGCCGGTGGTCACCAAGCTGATGGCGGTGGACGAGGCGATCGAATCCGGCGCCCGCGCGCTCTTCGGCGAGAAGTACGGCGACGAGGTCCGGGTGGTCTCGATGGGCCGGCCCGTCGACGATGCCGGCACGCAGGTCGAGAGCGGCCGCCTGCCGAACTTCTCGATCGAGCTGTGCGGCGGCACGCACGCCGCCCGCACCGGCGATATCGGCCTGATCTCGGTGATCGGCGAGAGCGCGGTCGGGGCGGGCGTGCGCCGGATCGAGGCGATGACCGCGAACGCCGCCCGCCGCCAGCGGGCCGAGGAGAGCCGCACGCTCGGGGCGCTCGCCGGCCTCCTCAAGGCGCCCGTCGCCGATGCGCCGGAGCGCCTCGCGGCCTTGATGGAGGACCGCCGCCGGTTGGAGCGCGAGCTCGCCGATGCCCGCAGGAAGCTCGCCATGGCCGGCGGCTCCGGCCAGCAGGAGGGCGGCGCCCGCGAGGTCAACGGCGTGAAGCTGATGGCACGCGTCGTCGAGGGCATCGAGATGCGCGACCTCAAGAGCCTCGCCGACGAGGGCAAGAGCCGGCTCGGCTCCGGCATCGTCGCCATCGTGGGCGTTGCCGAGGACGGCAAGGCCGGCCTCGTCGTCGGCGTCACCGAGGACCTAACGGAGCGCTACGACGCGGTCGGCCTGGTCCGGGCGGGAGCCGGCCATCTCGGCGGCAAGGGCGGCGGCGGGCGCCGCGACATGGCCCAGGCCGGCGGCCCGAACGGCGCCGGCGCCGAGGCGGCGCTGGCGGCCATCGCGGAGGCGCTCTCGGCGGCCGCGTGAGCGCGGGACCGGTCCGGGCGGCCGCTCCCGTTCGGGCCGGGCGGTTCACGCATCGCGGCTATCCTCTCCCGCAGATCTCGGGCCTGTCCGAGATCTGCGCTTGCCAGCCCAGATCCGTCACAGGCCCGATCCGGGTGGGAAGGAGCCGGAGGCGGGGTGGTGCCGCGGAGAGCGCGGCGGTGCCTCCCGCACCACCCCCACCTTGATCCTTCCCCGCAAGGGAGAGGGGAAGCGCGTCCCGTTTCGTGACCGAGCGCCCGCCGCGATGTGTGAACCGATGAGCCCCGCTCGCACGCGCCAAGAGATGTGCCCCCGACGCGGCGGCCGGCTCAGTTCACCCGCTTCCAGGTCTGGCGCTTGCAGAACACGCTCATGACGCAGCCGGCGACCTCGATCGTGTTGGCGCTCGTCATCTTGAGCGAGCCCGAATAGGTCTTCCCGTCCTTCGGATTGTAGAGCGTGCCCTCGTAGCCGTCGGACGTCGCCTTGGTGGCGTTGACGATCTGCACGCCGACGACGCTGCGGCTGCGCAGCGCCGGGTTCGGGTTGTTCTCGTCGATGCCCTTGCCGGAGGTGCTGGCGATGACGCCGCAATAGCCCCCGCCGCAGCGGGAGAGGCGGACCTTCGAATCGCCGGTCTCCGTCAGCCAGGTGCCGCTCGGGTCGCCGCCCTTCTGGGCGAGCGCGGTTCCACCGGTCGCCAGGGCGGCGAGGAGCGCGGCGCCGAGGCACAGGCGGATGCGGAATGTCGTCATGCTGGTGGTCCTCCCGATCGCGTGTCCGTACGGACATCGTTCCTGACGGCTTAGCGGTTTCGGTTCGGATTCGGCAAGCCGTCCGGCAGGGGGAGGGGCGCCTCGACGGCGGGCAGGCGAACCAACTTTTCGCGAGACCGGTATGGCGACGCCGGACGGCCGGGGAAATCGGCCCGGATCAGCGAGCGCCGTCGGCCAGGACCGCGCCCGTGTAGGTCTCGGCGACCTCGCAGAAGGGCAGGCCGGCCGCGGTCGAGAGCACGGCCTCGACGGAGAAGAGCGGCTCGTCCGCGGCGGGCAGGCGGCCGGGCACGGCCTGCCAGATCATGCGCAGCCCGAGATTGCGCCGGGTCGGCGCCAGCGGCCGGACCACGCGGCCGAACGGCGTATCGGTCGAGTCGAGGATCGCGTTCATCTCCGGCGTCAGCCGGCCGGGGACGTACCAGTTATCCGCCTCCGACAGCACGTGCGTCCCGCAGGTCAGCCGCACGCGCCGGTAGCGGACAGGCTCGTGCGGCCCGACGGCGAGGCGGCCGCGCTGCGCGTCGGTGAGCGGCTTGTCGGGACCGGGCAGCCGCCGGGCCACGAGATGCGGGTCGTCGGCCAGGCCCCGCTCGGCGCACCACGCCTCCAGCACGGCGGTGGCGCTGTGGCCGGTCAGCAGGCGGGCGCGCAGGATCTCGATCACGCTGGCAGTCTCGGACGCGGTCTCGGGCCCGGCAGGCCGGTCCCGGCGCGCGGCGGCCGGCGCTTGGGCAGGGGCAGAGGCAAGGGCTTGGGCGGAGACGGCCTGCAGCAGCATCGCTATCGCAACTCGGAAGGGAAATGTCCGTCGCACGGATGCACCTTCGCGGTCCATGACGCACCGCCGTATAATCTGTGCGGCGTTCCGTCCACGGCAATCGGGGCGCGGCCCCGTTCCCTCGACCGAGGCCGCTGTCATGCCTTCGCCTCAATCGGCGGGGAAGCAGGCCGGCCGGCCGAATGGGGGGAGCCGCGCGGTGGTGCCGGGCGCGGGCGATCGAAGCCCGTCCCCGCGGTCGCGGCCAGGTCCTCCCGGCATGCCGAGGCGAGGCGCCATCCGTGCGAGACCGCCCGCGCCGAACATCCTGAGGGGTCCGAAAGCCGATGTTTCCTGCCATCCGCCCAGCCCGCGCGCGGCACGCCGCCGCGATCCTCGCCGTCGCGGGAACCGTCGCCGCAGGCTCCGCGGGCCCGGCCGCGGCGCAGCCGAAGGACGCCCCGGCGCCCGCAGCCTCGCCCGCCCAGGGGCAGACCGGCCCGCTGACGCTCAACCTGAAGCCGGACCCGAAGCAGGCCGACTGGACCAAGGTCTGCAACAAGGACCCGAATTCCGGCAACGACGTCTGCAACATCACCCGCGACTTCGTCACCGAGAGCGGCCAGCCGGTCCTGGCCGTCGCGGTCTTCGGGCTCACCAACCTGAGCTCGAAGCAGGAGACGCACGTCGTCCGCCTCCTGATGCCCCTCGGCATGCAGGTGCAGACCGGCGTCAGCCTGGCCGTCGAGGGCGTGCCCGCCTCCGCCGGGAAGTTCTCCCTGTGCCTCGCCATGGGCTGCTTTGCGGAGGTCGGGATCTTCGGGCCGGAGCTGATCGCCGCGCTCAGGAAGGCGCCGACGCTGAGCGTGACGAGCGAGAACCAGACCCGGCGTGAGACCACCTTCGTGGTGCCGCTGGCCGGCTTCGGAAAGGTCTACGACGGCGCGCCGATCGATCCCAAGCTGCTCGCGGATCAGGAGAAGAAGATCGACGCCCTGGCGGGGAAGCGCGAGGAGAGCGCCCGCAAGACCGAGCCCGGCAAGATCGAGTCCGGCAAGACGGGCACGGCGCCGAAGCCCTGACGCGGGGCGCCCGTCCCGAAGGCGGGCGCGTCGGGATCCGCAGCGATCCGGGCGCGCCTGCACCGCGCGCGCGCCACGGCCCAGGCGGGACCGTGCAGCCGTATGTCGTGGGATCGGGAAACGGACACGGCACGGGCCGCATCGAGAGGGGGGATGGTGGAGCCTAACGGGAACTCCAAAAGCCACCCCCAAGCCATTGATTCGAAAGAAACACTCGACATTTCAAAGGCATGTGAGTACCTACCTGGGGTACTTTTTGGGGTACGCAGAGGCCCTTTTATGCCCCGTCCGTCATCGTCTGATACCCGCTATCTGGAACAGAACCACGGGAAGTGGCGTGTCACCATAGCGGTTCCCCGTGACCTCCACGGCAAGCTCGGCACCCGCCTCAAACGTCAGCTTCAGACTGACAGCCTCGCCATTGCGAACCAACTCAAGTGGCAGGTTGTCAGCGAACTCAAGGCCGAGATTGACCGTGCCAGACGGGGAGCCGGTGGCGCTCCATCCCGAACCGATATCCTCACCCGTGAAGCCATCATGCTGGCCAATGAACGGGCTAAGGCGCAGACTGACGACGATCTGGACACCCTGGATTATGTGGTAGGCCTGAGAGCCGACGAACTCCGAGGCGACCCGGTGGCGGTCGAGCCTGACCACAGAGGCCGTCCTGAGTACATCTACGATCCCCAAAGGGACGCCGCAGCGGGACATTTCCGTGCCCTGGCGATGGGGGAGGCAACACCTATTGGCCTCCATCACGAACGGTTCATCGCGTCAGCGAATCTGAAGGCGCGGACGAAGGGCGACGATTATCGGGCAGTGAAGTTCCTCGTAGCGTGGTGCGAGAGGAACCGTGTGCCTGCGACACTCGAAGCGATCACCCGGAAGGTGGCAGTACGGTTCACCAACGACCTCCCCGGGGACGCGGGAGGGCAGAGCGCCACCACGCTCAAGAAGTACCTCAACCGCCTGTCGCGATACTGGCAGTGGCTTCAAGCACAGGAGATGGTGGCAGTGGACGTGTGGTCCCGTATCCACCGGCTTCTGCCAGCGGTCGCTAAGGGGCCGGAAGAGCGATCCTTCACGGACGCTGAAGTGGCCCGCCTCCTGACTGGTCGAGCCTCACAGCAGATGGACGACCTCATGCGCCTTGGTGCCCTCACAGGGGCTCGCCTGGACGTGATCGTTGATCTGAAGGTGAAGGACTGCGCAGACGGCCTGCTGACCTTCAAGCCTCAGAAGAAGGAGACCAAGCCTCGTTCGGTGCCGATACACCCGGCATTGGTCGAGATCATCGAACGCCGCTGTAAGGGCAGGTCGGGTGAGGATGACGTATTCCCGGAGTGGCCCCCGTCGAAGGGATCATCCGAACGGGAACGTTCCTTCAAGGCATCCAACGCCTTCACGATCTACCGGCGCAAGGTCGGTGTGGATGAAGTGATCGCAGGCAAGCGCCGCTCCCTCGTCAACTTCCACAGCTTCAGGCGTTGGTTCATCACCAAAGCCGAGCAAGCGGGCCAGCCCGAGAACATCATCGCAGCCGTCGTGGGCCACAAGCGCAAGGGGATGACCCTCGGACGGTACTCATCAGGGCCGCTGATTGCGCAAGCGAGGCAGTGCGTGGAGGCCGTCAAGTTGCCTGACGTACACGATGAGAGAAGAGATGACCGACGAGTTGAAGCGGCTCATTTGCTTTGAGCAACAGGGCTGACCGTCAAGGATTCCAGTAACCGATGAACATCCGTCCCTGCCAGAGTGGAAATGACAAGGCTGGCACGCTCACGATCTTCGACCGGACCTTCCCTGCAGCTCATAATTTCCTAGAGGCACGCGAGCACACTGAGGCACGCCTGCATCTTGAGGAGTTTTTGAAGCACACTGCAACCCTCATGGCGGTAGGTGAGCAAGGGGTACTCGGCTTCATCACCGTGGATGATGAGGGATACATCCCGGCGTTATACGTGGACAGTTCGCGGTTGCGCCGTGGGGTAGGATCAGCGCTGCTCAATGCAGCACAAGATCTCCATAAGCGATTGAGCCTCCACGTCTTCGCGGAGAACGTGCCCGCGGTGCGGTTCTATCAAACCCAAGGCTTCGCAGTTGTTCATGAGGATATACAGATCGACGCCTCAGGGAGGCGGCATGTCCGCTTCGAGATGGAACGTCGCTCCTAATCGACTTCACCACGAAAGGAAAACAATGGACGACTGGAGGGACATCACGGCGCTCTGGGTCGTCGGCTTAAATCCTGGCATCAGACAACATCAGGAGGAACTTCGAGGCCCGTGCAACGGCGTTGGAGGGTGAGCCCCAGACGGTATGAAAGCATGCATCGAGGCCGTGAAGCTGCCGGAAGGCATTTGACGCCTCCAGATCTTCAATCACCGTCTCGACGGTCTCCTCTTGGTACCTCTCGCATCATCTCGTTCGGTAGCGGGCGTTGGAGCTTCAGCGCGTCCGGGGTTGGAGCCTCGAGCCACGTTGACCACTCATCCGGCTCAGTGAGCAGCACCGGCATGACCTTCGGGTGGACAGGGCCAACAACTCCGTTTGCCTCAGTCGTGAGGAACGAGAACAGCCGATGTTCCTCCTCAATCCGATCTGGGTTCTCCGTATTCGTGCCACGCACGCCTTTCCAGGGCCGCCAAATGCCCGTGAAGGCGAAGAGAGGCCGGTTGTCGGATACCGCGAACCACACCGGCGTCTTGCGCGCTCAGTATCTGCGTACTCGCTCAAGAGGGTGACTGGCAGGAGGCAATCCGCCTTTGTGGACGACGAAGAGGTCGGCGTTGTGCAAACAGCAAATCAAATGCGTAAGCAATGTCCCTGACTGCAGATAGTATCCGATCCGAGCCGCCGCCGACACTGATCGGTCTTCGTACAGCGAGCTACGCATTGCACTGGACCTCCAGTTCCGGTTTCACAGACTTGGTTACCTTCGCAATGAGCGTCTTGCGAGCATTGCATCATGCGATCGCAACCCTTTAGGCATGAGACGTACTTGTCGTTGCATCCGGCAGTCCCGGAGCTGCAACCGTTTGAGCAGGAAGCAAGCTCATTGTTGCAGGAATTAGAGCAAGACGTGTTACCAGGGCTGCAGGAAGAGTCACAACTTGTGTAGGTATCCATACAATTCAAGGTACAGGAACCCCCAGAAGACCCTCCCGGCAATGAAGAATCGCAGAGCATGACAAAATTTATCTGACAGCGGGCCTTGCAGGCTTGCTTGAGGCGAGAGCCTGCGAACGCATGATTCGTGTTCAGCACAGAAGATGCAAAAATCAGAATGAATACGATCACAGACTTTATCGAGAGAACTCTTGCGAACATGGCCGCCTCTCAGACGAAGCTCTGGAAAAAGAAGAAATCATGATTTTGCTGCCTATACAAGGATGAATGAACGTTTTGAATGGCACTAACTCGCTCACCCTAACGCCTCACGTTTTCATTGAGGCGAAGTTGCTGTTGCGCGCATGGAGATCACCCAGGAAGGGGGCGACACCTTTCAGAGCAGGATCGCGCGGCAAACCGTACATGGAGGGGCACTTCCAACTAAGGCACGCAGCCTCAATAGTTTTCTGGAGAATTTACGAGACGGCATCGACAAACTAAGTCGACTGGATTCTCCCCCATGCCCCCCATCGCGAACCGAGCGTGGTGTCTCGCGTGGTATCGGGTGCAGGCGCACGAGAGAAGCACGAGCGCGAGGCTTGGCCTCCGGTCTCCCTTGCTAGTCGAAGGCTCGCATGATCCGCTGATGAGCCCGATACAGTTCATCAACCACACCGAACGCCGCCTGGATCGAGGATACGACCCCAGCGGCCTCAAACGCGCCTGATGGACCGCCAACGAAGCAGGCATAGGTGGCACGCTGCTTACCGAGGAAGGTCCGACCTGCGTTCGTCTTCACGATCATCAGGCTGGCTTCCAAGTCCCAAGCAGTGACGAAGGCCAGCCCGTCTGGGGCTACCTCTTGATTGAAGGTGATGTAGTCCTCTCGTGAGGCGTTCTCGAACTCACTCGACAGCGGCATCGGCGTTACACGCCTGCCTTGCTTCACTCTGTCGATGAGGCTGTCGAAGAACGACCGATGGTCAGCCTTGTCCATGGGCAGGCGAGCGTAAGCCCGAAGAACCTCAGCTATCGTTGTGCCGCTCGTGGCTGGCCTCAAGCCATCGCGCGTGAGCAGCATCTCAACCTCGTCGTCTGCAACCGTCACTGCCACCTCCATGAAGCTGTGCAACCGTCAGCGGTATGACGAACGGGAGCAAGCCTGGAGAAGTGCTTGACGGTGGAGAACCGTAACCATAACATCCGTCTCAACGAGCAATGAGATGGACGTTACGTGTTATGGCTCAGGGCAAGTTCGTCGCCTACTACCGCGTCAGCACAGCCAAGCAGGGCACGTCTGGCCTCGGCTTAGAGGCACAGCAGGAAGCCGTCAGGGCGCACCTCAACGGCGGAAGCTGGCGTCTTGTGGCTGAGGTGGTGGAGGTTGAGAGCGGCAAGCGCAATGACCGCCCGAAGCTGGCTGAGGCTCTACGCCTGTGCCGCCTTCACGGGGCCACCCTCATTATCGCCAAGCTGGATCGTCTGGCCCGTAACGTGGCCTTTGTATCCAACCTGATGGAGAGCGGGGTGGAGTTCACGGCAGTGGACTTCCCTCAAGCCAATCGGCTCACGGTCCACATCCTCGCTGCTGTGGCAGAGCACGAGGCACAGATGATCTCGACCCGCACCAAGGCCGCACTGGCTGCTGCCAAGGCCCGTGGGACGAAGCTGGGCGGTCACAGGGGTTACGTGCCGACCAATGACGCACGAGCAGCAGGACGGGCCACACAGGCCGTGAGGGCAGCAGGACGGACTAGTGATCTCGCTCCGATCCTCGCGGACCTCCAGGCCGCTGGTGTGACCTCCTTCGGTGCCCTTGCGCGTGCCCTGAACGAGCGGGGCATCCCGACCGCACGGGGAGGAGAGTGGTCACCTATGCAGGTGTCGAGGGTGCTGGCCAAGCTGGCTGAAAAGGCAGTGTGACTAATATGTCAGGTAGCTTCTGCGGTGCTCGGTTGTTCGCGTAACCAGCCAGCCTGCTCGGCAAGAACCTGACGGTAAGCCTGCTCCAGCACGCCGCAGGGATACAAGCCCACCTTGTTTCGGTACGCGCCCTTGATGGGAGAGCGCACCTTCTTGGGCACCTTCCCAAGGATCTCCTGGTGGAGTAGCCGCGCCCTCTTACCCACCCGGATGAGGAAGCCACGGTCCCACTTCTCACCGCCTAGCTTCATGAACTGCTGCGTGGTCAGCAGCATCACGCGACAGGGTTTGCACAGCGAACAATCGGGGGCAGCAGCGGTCACAAACACGGCTCCAAGGGCGCCCAATCACTATACGCACATACCTGCCTCTGCAAATCCGGAAAAGACGTTATCTGTCAGCAACTTGAGAGGAAAATAGCCTATTACCCCTCCCATTAGCAGACGCAGGGCATCGTCCGAGCTGAGGCATCAGCCTCGTCCGCCTGCTTCTTCACGACCGTGCCTGTCCCTCGGGGGATGGGCGCAGCTTCTCATGGTCACCGTGAGCGGCCCTCCGCTGCCACGCTAGACCTCCAAACAGGATCATCACAGATGACAGCACGAACATGCCGTGCGCCCGGATGTGGCGCGCGAACGACCCGCTATGGGCGCTTCTGCTCCACTCACAAATCCCGCTCACGCCGTCACGGACACCCCGAGCAGCGGGCCATTACGAAGGCTGACCTTGCCCCCTTCGTGAAGCTCGTCCAGGCACGCATCGCGAAGAACCGAGCCAATCCTGTCTGGGCCCTCTGCGAGGCCCGATGGCACGCTCTGGTCGCGGATGCTCAACACATCACCGCTCGTCAGGGTGGACAGGCCGGTTCCCGATACGAGCGCATCGCAGCTCAAGAGGTCGTCAAACTCGCGGCCAATGTCGAACCATCGGCGGTGATGGAGAGCACCTTCGCGATGTTCCTCCTTGAGGATCACCAGCCCAGGCGGTTCCGCTCTGATGCATCCTTCCGGTCTCAGCTTGTGAGGCGCCTGCGCGGGCTCAGTGAGGTCAATGCCGGCGTCTGGCTCAACCCGGCAACCGGGAGGAGCAAGCGAGCATACCGCGAACTGGCACCCCGCGCCGTCATGATCATCGCAGCCTGGATCATCGAGGCGTTTGGCGGTCTCGGCATTCATCTCGCGAAGCTGGAGCAGGAAGAGCGCACCGCTCGACAGCAACGGATCAATGATTACTCCGCTGCAGTCGCACAGCTCAGTTGAGGGTGAACAAGGTGCCAGAAGTGGTTGCCGCCTTCAGGGCGTCTTCTCCAATGCATTCGGCATCTCCCCAACACAGCAACTCATCCCTCCGGGGGATCAAGGTCCATTACGCAAGCCCACAACAAGCGAGAAAACGAACTGATGCTTTACACCGATGAGGTGCTCGACCGACGAACGGGCACTCTGAACACGATCAACATAGGGGATTGGATCACCCTCACCGAACTTGGCGGACTGCACGGAGTAGGTTCAAGAGAGGTTCGCACCATTCTCCGACAAATGGACATCATCAGCATCGAGGGACGTGGAAAAAGCTCCCGACATCGTCTCCAGCCGTGGTTCGTTGAACGAGGCTACGGCAAAAGGATCAGACCCAAGAAGGGGCGTTACCCCTTCGATGTGATCGGGCCAGAAGGCAGGGCTTGGATCGAGAGCCGCTGGACTGAAGCTGCGGCTGCTGTCGAGGCAACAAGGTCCGGTCCGACCGCCACCGAA